>NZ_JBFNEH010000013.1:0-71503 GCF_040797425.1 Symbiobacterium sp.
AGCTGCATGCCGGTCGTGATTGCGTATCCAACGCAGCGGCAGGAAGCCATGTTGGACGGTATCCGGAGGTCAGTCCAACCCCCTCTTGCGGAAGCGAAGCCCGTACCACATGGAGAAGCCGGCGACGGCGGTCAGGATCCCGGCCAGCAGGTTGGCGGTGGGACGGTCGCCGGCCTGCGCCGCCAGAAGCGCTCTGACGCACGTGCCAGACGGGGCGATCGTGCCGTCCGTCCCGCTGCGCCCCGTCCCGGGACGGCGGGACGCGCCCCCTCCCGGCTGGAGGAGATGCACTTTCCAGAGTTGAAGTGTAAGTCAGCGTCAGCGAGTCCTCCCAGGGGGGTGGGAGCATGTCGGCCGGCGAGCAGGTGCTCAAGTCCAAGTTGTTGCCGCCCCGGCTCCGTCGGCACACCCTGGTCCGCCCGCGCCTTCAGGAACGGCTGCTGGAAGCCCTGGACGTGCCGCTCACCATCGTGCAGGCCGGACCCGGGTACGGCAAGACCACGGCCCTGGTCTCCTTCCTGGCCTCGGCGCCGTGCCGGTACGTCTGGTACACCGTGTCGACCGACGACCAGCACCCCTTTCCCTTCCTCCTCCACCTGATCCACGCCCTGAAGGCTGCGGTTCCCGGGCTGAGCGGGCGCGCCACCCAGCTGCTGGAGTCGGGCGGCGGGCCCAACCGGCCCTGGACGCAGGTGGTGGACGCCCTGACCGCGGACCTGCACGGGCATGCCGGGCAGGAACTCCTGATCGTCCTGGACGACTTCCACAACGTGGACGAGAACCCCCAGATCGTGGCCTTGGTCGAGCAGTTCATCGAGCACATGCCCCAGCACGTCCACCTGGCTCTCGCCACCCGCCGCCGCCCGCCGCTCGCCGGCCTGCCGCGGTGGCGGGCCCTGGCCGACGTGGTGGAAGTGACGGAGAAGGACCTGGCCTTCACCCCTGCCGAGGTGGAAGAGCTCTTCCTGGACCAGTACGGCATCAGCCTCACCAGCGAGCAGACCGTCGCCCTGGCCGAGCGCACCGAGGGCTGGATCATCGCCCTGCAGCTGGCCTGGCAGGGGCTGCGGAAGGGCTCCACCCTTCAGGACTTCTGGGAGGGGACACCCAAGAACCTCGACACCCTCTTCGACTACCTCGCCCACGAGGTGCTGGACCGGCAGCGCCCCTTCGTCCGCCGCTTTCTGCTGACCACCTGCGTGCAGGAGCGGCTCCAGCCGCGCGCCTGCGACCATCTGACCGGCGAAACCGGCAGCGAGCGGGTGCTGGCGGCGCTGGAGGAGAACGGCCTCTTCACCCAGGCGGTGGGCGACGGCGAGTTCCGCTACCACCAGCTCTTCCACCAGTTCCTGCGGGAGCAGGCCCAGCAAGATCCGGAGGCATGGCGGGCTAACCACCTGGCCGCCGCCCAGTACTACCTGGCCGCAGACAGCCCCGAGACGGCGGCCAACCACTTCGCGGAGGTGGGCGAGTTCGACCAGGCGGCCGGCGCCATCCTCAGGGCCGCCGATGCGATGATCAACGCCGGTCGGGTGGAGGCGCTGGGCGGCTTCCTGGCGCGCCTTCCGCAGGATACCTTCAGCCGCTTCCCCGAGCTGCTCCTCCGCTGCGGCGACGTCGCCCGACTCACCAGCCGCTTCGACGATGCCCTGGCCTATTACGGCCAGGCCGCGGAGAAGTACGCGGTGCTGGGCGACGACCGCGGGCGGTGCCTTGCCCTGATGGGCGAGGCCCGGGTCTACCTCGACACCATCTCCCCCGGCAAGGCCGACGACGTGCTGGCCGAGGCGCAGCGCCTCGCCCACGCCCTCACCGATCACGAGCGGGCCGACCTGATGACCCTGCTGGCCGAAAACGAGACCAACCGTGGACGGCCCGACTACGCCGCCCGCTTCGCCAGCATGGCGGCCGCCAGCGCCGGCGGACCGGTCGACGACCTCCTGGAGGTCCGCGCCCTCCTGCGCACGGGCCGGCTGGCCGAGGCGATGCGCATCCTGGAGCGGCTCTCCAAGCAGGGGCTGGCCGGCGCGAGCCGCGCCCACCGGGAGGTCCCGCTGCTCATCTCGTATATCGCCGCCCTCATGGGCGACCAGCGGCTCACCCTCACCGGGGCCGAGGAGGGCATCCGCCTGGGCAAGGAGAAGCGCTCGCCCTTCGTGGAAGGCGTCGGCCTGATGCGCCGCGCACACGCCCTGCAGCTGGACCCCCACGCCCCGGACGAGGCAGTGGCCGCGGAGTACCAGGCCGCCATCGCCCTGATGGACGAGATCAACGTCACCCGCGGCAAGGCAGAGCCGCTGGCCGGCCTCGCCCTGTTCTACGGCCACCGGGCCGGCAACTGGGCGCAGGCGGAGCATTACGGCCTGGAGTCGGCCCGGATCGCCCGCGCGGCCTGCGACCAGTGGTTCCACGGCTACGCGCTCCTCAGCCTGGGCTCCTCCGCCGCCGCCCTCGGGCGCACCGAGGCGGCGGGGTACCTGCGGGAAGCCGAGAAGGAGTTCGCCGCGACCGGCGATCCGTACGGCCTCGCCCTGGCCCGGGTCTGGCAGGCGCTGCTGGCCCACCGGCAGCGAGACTGGGCCGGCTTTGCCGCCTCGATGGAGTCCGCCCTCGCCGCGGCGCATGAACACGGCTACAACTACCTCTTCACCCGCCGGACCCTTTTCGGACCGGAGGACCCGCAGGCGCTGGTGCCGCTCTTGCACGAGGCGCGCCGGCGCGGCATCCAGCCCGCCTACGCCACCCGGCTCCTCGCCGAGATGGGGATGACCGACCCGGAACACCATCCCGGCTACACCCTCCGGATCAGGACCCTGGGCAACTTCCAGGCCTGGCGGGGACGGCAGGAGATCACCCGCCGCGAGTGGCGGCGGGAGAAGGCCCGCCAGCTGCTCCAGCTCTTCGTCACCTACCGGGGGAAGCTGCTGCAGCGGGAGCAGATCCTGGACCTGCTGTGGCCGGAGTCCGACCCTGAGACCGCGCAGCGGGACTTCCGCGTTGCCCTCAACGTGCTGCTTTCCGCCCTCGAACCGGACCGGCCGGCCCGGGCAAGCTCCTTCTACATCCTGCGGGAGGGCCAGGCGTACGGGCTCAACCCGCACTCCGGCTACTGGCTGGACGCCGACGAGTTCGAACGGCTGGCGAGCGAAGGTCTTGCACTCGGGGAGCGGCGGCAGGAGGAGCAGGCCCGCGACGCCCTGAACCAGGCTGTGGAGCTCTACCACGGTGAGTTCCTGGCGGAGCTGCGGTACGAGGACTGGTGCTCGGAGGAGCGGGAGCGGCTGCAGGTGCTCTACCTGCGGGCCCTGGAGTGGCTGGCCCAGGACGCCGCGCGCCGCGGCTGGTACGAACGCTGCGTGCGGCTGTGTGAGCAGATTCTCGCCTGCGACCACTGCTGGGAGGAGGCCTACCGGCTGCTGATGCACAGCCACTTCCGGCTCGGCAACCGGGCGATGGCCCTGCGGACGTACGAGAAGTGCGTGCAGAACCTGCGGGACGAGCTGGGCGTGAGTCCGATGGCGAGCACTACCCGCCTGTATGAACGAATTCGGAGGAGCGCCGCGCGCCAGGCCGCGCAAGACGACGCGTAATCGCCTTGCAGTTGGTGACTCCCGTGTAACAACGTTTTGTCAGAATCAACACCAACAGCCTGGTCGCACGTGTGGCCCGGGCCGGCCTGTCCGCGGCGGAAGGCCCCGTGAGCGGAGCCCTGTGTGGCACCGGGTGGCAGCTCTACTCGCCGTGTGGCGCCGCGTTGCGGCTTTGCATCCGGTAGCCCTCACCGACCCATCTGGCCACACAGATGGTGATGTTGCCGGTGTCTGGCCGACCCTACCCATCTCCGGCAGATCGTCACCGCAGCCAGGAACTCGCCCCGGTGACCCGCGACGCCGCCTTTTCGCGCTCGCAGATGACATCCCGTCGATGGGAGGGATTCACATGCCTACGGTATCGCTTCCGAACGGCCTCCGCATCTTCTACCGGGAACGTGGTCAGGGCGGAAAGACGATCCTGCTGATTCACGGCAACACCGCATCGTCCCTCTGGTGGGAGCGGGTGATGGCGCACCTGCCCGAGAACGTGCGCATGCTCGCCCCCGACCTCCGCGGCTGCGGCGACAGCGACAAGCCGGCGCCCCCGTGGTCCATCGCCGACCTGGCCGAGGACATCTACCAGTTCACGCAGGCCGTGGGCGTCCAGCGCTGTTTCGTGGTGGGGCACTCGCTGGGCGGCGGGGTCGCGATGCAGCTGGCTGTCGCGCACCCTGACCTGGTGGAGCGCCTGGTGCTGATCAACTCGGCGCCGGCCGAAGGGCTGGTCACCCCGCCGGAGCGGTACGTGCAGCTGGAGGCCGCGGTGAAGATGCCCGAGCTGCTCAAGGCCGCCCTCGCCCTGATGATGCCCACCGCCCCGAAGGACGAGTTCTACCAGAGGGTGATGGAGGAGTCGGTTCAGAAGTCCGCCGGCGCGCTGATTCCCAACGGGCGGGCCCTGGACGTGATGAACCTGGTGGAGCAGGTGGCCGGGCTGCGGGCACCGACCCTCATCATCTACGGCCAGAAGGACGGGCTGGTGACGCTCGACATGATGGAGCGCACCCGGGATCAGATCCCCGGCGCCCAGCTGGAGCTGTGGCCGGAGGTCGGCCACTCCGCCCCGGTGGAGGCGCCCGAGCGGCTGGCGAAGCGGCTGGTGAAGTTCTTCGGGATCTAACTGCATGAAGTACGGGAGGAGCATCCTGCGGAAGGGTGCTCCTCATGATCTACCGGGAAGAAGAAGGGCACAGGGCCGTTCCAGCCACTTCCCATCCAGACCTCGCGAATGGACGGGCGCCCTCGTCTCAACCATCCCATCAAGGGCGCCGACCCGGCCCTGCAGACCTATCGAACCCGTGTCGCGGCCGTTCCACCCCCCTCCCGTTGAGACTGTGCAGTCGTCCCCGGGCACCCCGGCCCCCTGCTCCCTGGCCCGAACGGAAACGATTTGAGCCACGCCCTCCACCCCGCGTGCAGGCGCCCCCCGCCACCACCGCATTCTCCCGCGTCCGCCTGAACGATGTGAAGGACATCGACAGGGGGGGTTGGTCCTCCAGGAAGAACGCTCCCAGCGCATCGACCTGAAACTGGCGGAGGGCACCGCCGCCGGCGACAAGGTCCGGGTGTACGGGCCGGACGAAGACTGCCAGTGCCGCGTACCCATCCGGTAAGCCGGACGGGCAGGCCATGGACGCCCTGCGCGGGGGCCTCACGCGTGGCCTCCCTGCATCCGGCGCCCGGCCCGCCCACAACCCCCACCTGCGAATGAGGGTCTGCTCATCCGAACGGAGGAGCAGACCCTCATTCGTTTTGGTGACTCCCGTGTAACTGCACGGTTACTGAGGCCCTCTACGTTGAAACCGCAGACACGATATTTCCCACCAGCCACAACATGCGCTCACTGTGAGGTGCAGCCCATGACCACGACTCAGCCCCACGTCGGTGTGGTGAGCACCGGCATCTACATCCCGGAGCACTACATGACCGCGGAGGAGATCGCCGCCAGGTCTGGGGTGCCGCTGGATGTGGTGAAGCAGAAGATGGGCATTCTGCGCAAGCCCATCCCCGGCCCCGAGGACGGCACGGCGGCCATGGGCATCCGGGCCGCCCGGCAGTGCATCGAACGGGCGGGCATCGACCCGGCCACCATCGACCTGGTGATCTACATCGGCGAGGAGTACAAGGAGTACCTGCTCTGGACGGCCGGCATCAAGACGGCGCACGCCGTGGGCGCCACCAACGCCTGGGCGTTTGACACCCAGCTGCGTTGCGGCACCTGGGTGCTGGGCATGAAGCTGGCGCAGGCCCTGATGCTGAGCGACGAGCGGGTCAACACCGTGCTCCTGGCCGGCGGCTACCGGAACGTGGACTACATCAACTACGCCAACCCCCGAGTCTCGTTCATGTACAACCTCGGCGCCGGCGGCGGCGCCATGCTCCTCAAGAAGAACTACGGCCGCAACCGGGTGGTGGGCTCGGACATCATCGTGGACGGCTCGCTTTCGGAGACGGTGGGCGTCCGCGGAGGCGGTACCCTGGCCGGCCTCCACAACCACGACGACTCGCTCTACCAGCTGGACGTGTTCGACGTGGACTACATGAAGGCCCGGCTCAACGCCGTGTCGACCCAGCGCTGGGTCGAGGTGGTCAGCCGGGTCTGTGCCCGGGGCGGCTACCGGACCAGCGACATCGACTACCTCGCGATCCTCCACATGAAGCGCTCCGCCCACAAAGGCCTCATCGAGCAGCTCGGCATCTCGGTCGACCGGGCGATTTACCTGGAGGAGTACGGCCACATCGGCCAGATCGACCAGATCCTCTCCATCCACCTCGCCCTCGAGCGGGGGCTCATCAAGGACGGCGACCTGGTGGTGGGGGTCAGCGCCGGCGTCGGCTACGCCTGGGGTGCCACCGCCATCGAGTGGGGGCCGATCGGGGCCACGCGGGCGCGGAAGCAGGCCGCCCGGTGAACCCCATCGGCTCGGGGGGACAGGCGAGGGCCGACAGGGGGAGCATGGGCCGGGCGGACCCCGCATCGGGACCTGGGCCCGGGCACGCCCCTGCGAGACCGGCACACTCGGCCCAGGCGAGCGACCGCCAGGCCAGAACTTCCACCCGGACTGGAAGAGCAGACCCCCGGGGACAACATCGCCCCCGGTCTGACCGAGCATCTGCGGGCGCAACCGCCCGAGATTGGGAGGCGAGCTCATGCCTGAGATTCACGCCAACGGGATCACGCTCCACTACCGGTGGCAGGGCCGGATGGACGGGCCGGTCCTGGTCCTCATCAACGGCCTGCTCACCGACCTGAGCAGCTGGAACGGCCACCTGCCCCACCTCACGCCCCACTTCCGCGTGCTGACCTACGACTGCCGCGGCCAGGGGCTCAGCGAGAAGCCCGACGAGGGCCCCTACACGCCCAGGCTTCACGCCGACGACCTGAAGGGGCTGCTGGACGGCCTGGGCATCGAGAAGGCCGCCCTCCTCGGGGTCTCCAGCGGCGCCTGCGTGGCCCTCAGCTTCGCAGCCCGCTGGCCCGAACGGGTCTCGGCCCTGGTGCTGGCCAACGGCTACGGCGTGGCCGACACGGCGATGCAGGTGAAGCTGAACTCCTGGCTCCGGGCCATGGAAGTCGGCGGCGGCCCGCTGCGGTTTGACGTCTCCGTCGCCTGGATCTGGGGCGCCTCGTTCCTGAACAACCACTACGAGGCGCTGAAGCCCTGGAGGGAGAAGGGCACCGCCCTGCCGGCTCACGCCGTGATCCACCTCATCCGGGGTGCGATGGAACACGACGTGCTGGAGCAGGCCCGCAACATCACCTGCCCCACCCTCCTCATGACCGGCGACGAGGACGTGCTCACCCCCCTCAGCTACAGCCGGGCCCTGCAGGAACGCATCGCCGGCAGCCAGGTCGTCGTGCTGAAACAGGCCGGCCACTGCATGTTCCTCGAGCACGTCGACGAGTTTTCGCAGGTCGCCGCGGACTTCCTGCGCCAGGCGCTCCTGGCGTGATCGGAGGCAGAGCATCGTGACGGAACAGCCGCTGATCGCCTCGTTCGTGGTTCGCCTCCTCCGCGTGGAGGGGGCCGAACCGGGCCAGACCGGTCCGCCGCTCAGGGTCCTGGTGCGCCACGTGCAGACCGGTCAGGAGATGCGCTGCCTCCGCCTGGAGGAGGCACTGGCCTTCATGGAGCACTGCCTACAGCTCTCCCGCCAGTCGGAGGGCGAGTAACGAAAGCAGAGGTGTGAACTGAAGATGGAACGGGAACTTACCGGCAAGGTCGCCCTGGTCACAGGGGCAGCCCGGGGCCTGGGGCGGGCCATCGCCCTGGAGTTGGCTTCCCGGGGCGCAGACGTGATCGTGAATGACGTTCCCAACATGGCAGAGGTCGCAGCGGAAACGGTCGCCGCGGTGGAGGCGCTGGGTGTGAAGGCCCGCTTCTACCCCGCCTTCGTCAACGACGAGGAGCAGGTGAACCGGATGGCCGCCGAGGTCGGCCAGGTCGACATCCTGGTCAACAACGCTGGCGTGAACCGTGACGGGACCATGAAGAAGTCGAAGAAGGCCGACTGGGACTTCGTGATCGACGTGAACCTCACCGGCACCTTCAACTGCCTCAAGGCGTTCACCCCCGCCATGCGGGAGCGCAAGTGGGGCCGCGTGATCAACATCGCCTCTTACGTGGGCCGCACCGGCGTCTTCGGCACCCCGTACTACGCCGCCTCCAAGGCCGGCGTGATCGGCCTCACCAAGGAGGTGGCCATCGAGATGGCGCGCCACGGCGTCACCGTCAACGCCCTGGCGCCGGGCTACATCATGACCGACATGATGATGGGCTACCCCGAGGAGCAGAAGGCCAAGATCACGGCCGGGATCCCCGTGGGCTACTGGGCCAAGCCCGAGGACATCGCCTACTGGGTCGGCGTGCTGGCCTCGCCGCGGGCCCACTACATGACCGGCGCCGTGCTCGACTGCAACGGCGGCGTCTACATGTAGCCCCCGGGGAGGTGCAGACGCATGCGTGAAGCAGTGATCGTGGCGGCCGCCCGCACCCCCATCGGCAGCTTCGGCGGGTCGCTGTCCACCCTCAAGGGGCACGAGCTCGGCACCGTCGTCATCGCCGAGGTGCTGCGCCGGGCCGGCATTACGGGCGACCAGGTGGACGAGGTCATCATCGGCCAGGTGCTGGAGGCCGGCGAGGGGCAGCACCCCGCCCGCATTGCCAGCCTGAAGGCCGGCATCCCCTACACGGTGCCGGTGACGGCCGTGAACAAGGTCTGCGGCTCCGGCCTGAAGGCGGTGGCGCTGGCCGCCCAGGCGATCATGGTCGGCGACGCGGACGTGGTGGTGGCCGGCGGCCAGGAGTCGATGTCGAGCGCGCCCTACCTGGTGCCCCGGGCCCGGTTCGGCTACCGGATGGGCCACGGCCAGCTGGTGGACTCGATGATTGAAGACGCCCTCACCTGCGGCTGGGAGCACGTCCACATGGGCCTCACGGCCGAGAACATCGCCGAGCAGTTCGGCATCACCCGGGAGGACCAGGACGCCTTCGCCGCCGCCTCCCAGCAGAAGGCCGAAGCGGCCATCAAGTCCGGCCGGTTCAAGGATGAGATCGTCCCGGTGGTCGTGCACGGGCGCAAGGGCGACACGGTGGTCGACACCGACGAGCACCCGCGGTTCGGCACCACGGTGGAGGTGCTGGCCAAGCTCCGCCCGGCCTTCAAGGAGGGCGGTACCGTCACGGCCGGCAACGCCTCCGGCATCAACGACGGCGCCGCGGCGGTGGTGGTGATGTCGGCCGAGAAGGCGGCCTCCCTGGGGCTCAAGCCCATGGCCGTCATCCGCAGCTACGCCACCGCCGGCGTGGAGCCCCGCATCATGGGCACCGGCCCCATCCCGGCTACCCGGAAGGCCCTGGCGCGAGCCGGTCTCACCGTCGACCAGCTGGACCTGATCGAGGCCAATGAGGCCTTCGCGGCCCAGGCGGTGGCCGTGCTCCGCGGGCTTGAGCTGGACCCGAACCGGGTGAACGTCAACGGCGGCGCCATCGCCCTGGGCCATCCCGTAGGGGCCTCCGGCGCCCGCATCCTGGTGACGCTGCTCTACGAAATGCAGAAGCGGCAGAGCCACTACGGACTGGCGACTCTCTGCATCGGCGGCGGCCAGGGCATCGCCATGGTGGTCGAGCGGGCCTGACCAGTCCGCCTTCACTCACCTTCCACTACATCAAGGATAGGGGGAAAGAGACGTGAGACGTTGGTTCGCTGCGCTCCTCGCCTGCACGCTGTCCCTGGCCCTCATCGTCGGCTGCTCGGCGCCGCCTGAGACCGAGTCGCCGGCCCAGACCTCCGGCCAGACCTCCAGCCAGAGCTCGGGGCAGTCGGCCGGGCAGTCCGAGACCACGCAGCCCAAGCGCGAGGTCCAGGGCGTCACCGACACCACCGTCAAGGTCGGCGGCTTCGCCGCCCAGTCCGGCCCCGTGGCTCCCATCGGCATCTCGGTGCGTAAGGGCTTCGAAGCCTACATCAAGTACGTGAACGACCAGGGCGGCGTGCACGGCCGCAAGATCGACATCGTGAACATCATCGACGACCAGTTCGACGGCGCCAAGGCGCTGGCGGCCGCGAAGCAGCTGGTGGAGTCGGACAAGGTCTTCGCCCTGGCCCCCATCCTGGGCACCGCCGGCTTCATGGCCAGCTACGACTACTTCGTGGAGAAGAAGATCCCCGTCATCTACCCGATGACCGGCGTGGAGCAGACCGCCCACCCGCCGCAGGAGAACATCTTCGCCGTCCAGCCCAACAACTACGACGAGGCGAAGATCCTCACCCAGTACCTGGTGGACGAGCTCGGCCTGAAGAAGATCGCCGTGCTCTGGCAGAACAGCGACATGGGCGAGCAGGGCCTCAAGGGCGTGAAGGACTACATCGGCGAGCTCGGGGCTGAGCTGGTCTACGACGCCCCGCACGACGCCGGGTCGGTCGACTTCACCACCCCGGTGCTGAACCTGAAGCAGAAGGGCGCCGAGGGCGTCGTGATCATGACCACGCTGGCCGAGACCATCGGCATCGTGAAGGAGATGTACAAGCAGGGCGTCACCGCCGTGCCCATCACCTCCTACGTGAACGCCGACCCGGTGAACGTGCCGGCCCTGGCGGGCGAGGCGGCGGTCGGCCTCTACGCCGGCGGCTGGGTGCCGGTGGCCGACCCGAACGACCCCAACATCCAGAAGTTCTGGGAGATCTACGGTAAGTACAACAACGGCGAGCTGCCTGACGCCTACGGCACCGCCGGCTTCATCGCCGCCGAGCTGCTGGTGAAGGGCCTCGAGGACGCCGGCCCCGACCTCACCTACGAGAGCTTCATCCAGGCGCTCGAGAACCTGAACGACTGGAGCGGCATCATGGCCAAGAACCTCACCTACGGCCCCGGCGAGCGGGCGGGCGTCAAGGCCTTCTACCTGAACAAGGTCGTCGAGCAGGACGGCAACATCGTGATGGTGCAGGTGAACCAGGAGCCGTACCGCCTGCGGTAGCCGCAGGCCCAACGGCTGCGGTCGCTGCGGCCCCTTGCACCGCAACCGATCCCGGACAGAGACGCAGGCCGGGGAGGGAGGCGGGGCCTCCCCCCTCCCTCCCCCGGTATAGGAGGGCGATTCTGTGATCCTCGCCCAGCAGATCATCAGCGGCCTCGCCACGGGTTCGCTCTACGCCCTGGCCGCCCTGGGCCTGGTGCTGATCTTCAAGACAACCGACGTGGTCAATTTCGCCCAGGGCGAGATGGCCATGTTCGGCACCTTCATCATGTTCACCCTGCTGAAGACCGCCGGCCTCCCGTACTGGGGCGCCTTCGTCCTGGCCCTGGCCTTTGCCTTCCTGATGGGTGCGGCCATCGAGCGGGTGGTCCTCCGCCCGCTGGCCCATGCTCCCCTCATCAGCGTGCTGATCGCGACGCTGGGGCTCATGCAGATCATCAACGGCGTGGCCGGCTGGATCTGGGGCTATCAGGCCAAGGCGTTCCCGACGGCGGTCAGCGGGAGCCCCATCATGCTCGGAAGCCTCGTCATCACCCTGCCGGACCTGGTCAACTTCGTCGTCAGCCTCGTGGTCATGACCGGCTTCTTCCTCCTGTTCCGGTTCACCAAGCTGGGCGTCGCCATGCGGGCGGTGGCGGAAAACCGGGTGGCGGCCCGCCTGATGGGCATCCCCACGGACCGCATCCTCTCGCTGACGTGGGGCCTGGGCGGCGTCCTGGCGGCCACGGCCGGCATCCTGATCGCTCCGGTGACGAACCTGGACATCAACATGATGTCCGAGATGCAGATCAAGGCCTTTACCGCCGCGGTCCTGGGCGGCTTCACCTCCCTCCCCGGCGCCGTGGTGGGCGGCCTCACGCTCGGCGTGCTGGAGAACGTGGTCGGCCAGTTCGTCCCGCAGCTGAAAACCCCCTTTGCTTTCGGCCTCATCGTGCTGGTGCTCGTGATCAAGCCCACCGGCCTGATGGGGACCGTCCAGCGAAAGAAGGTGTAGCCCATGGGCAAGAAGCTGCTCACCCTCCTGGGCGTCGCGGCCCTGCTGGCGCTACCCTACGCGCTGCCTGACGAGTGGTCGTGGCTGGTCCTCCTGCTCAACCGGGCCCTGATCCTGGCCATCGCGGCCATCGGCCTCAACCTGCTCACCGGCTTCGCCGGGCAGATCTCCATCGGCCACGCGGCCTTCATCGCCATCGGCGCCTTCAGCAGCTACGGGCTCACGGCCCTGGTCGGCATTCCGTTCTGGGGCGCCCTGCCGCTGGCGGGCCTCATCAGCGCCGCCGTGGGCTACGCCCTGGGCTTCCCGGCCCTTCGGCTGCAGGGCCACTACCTGGCCATCGCCACGCTGGGCTTCGGCGTGGCCGTGCCCCAGATCCTGAACATCTGGAAGGGGCTCTCGGGTGGCTGGACCGGCGTGAAGCCCGCCGCCCCCTACCTCTACGGCCTCTACTTCAAGGAGGACCGCCCCTACTACTACCTGATCCTGATCGCTCTGGCCATCCTCACCTGGGCGGCCCTGAACATCGCCAAGCGGCGCACCGGGCGGGCCTTCATCGCCCTCCGGGACAGCAGCGTGGCGGCGCAGGCGATGGGCATCAGCCTGGCCCAGTACAAGACCACGGCCTTCGCCCTCTCCGCCTTCTACGCCGGCATCGCCGGCAGCCTCTGGGCCCACATGATGAACTACATCGCCCCCCACGACTTCAACCTGGGGCTGTCGATGGAGCTGTTCACCATCATCGTCCTGGGCGGCCTGGCCTCGGTGCCGGGCTCGATCGTGGGCTCGCTGTTCATGTCTCTCCTGCCCAAGGTGGTGGAGAAGATCTCCCTGGCCCTGCAGCGCTCGGGAGCCTTCGACCACTCCCCGTTCCTCATGAACGTCTTCAAGAACCTGAATCAGGTGCTGACGGGCGTCATCCTGGTCCTGGTCGTGCTCTACCTGCCCCTGGGGCTGGTGGACCTGTGGCGGAAGCTCAAGCACTGGTGGGCCGGGCGCCAGCGCCCTGCCGCCGCCGGGGAGGTGAAGTAGGTGGCGCTGCTGGAGCTGAAGCAGGTGACGATGCGCTTCGGCGGCATCGTCGCCGTGGACCGGCTGGACCTCTCGGTGGAGGAAGGCAGCATCCACGGCCTCATCGGCCCCAACGGGGCCGGCAAGTCCACCGTCTTCAACCTCATCAGCCGCTTCTACGACCCGGCGGAAGGCCGCATCGTCTTCGCCGGGAAGGACCTGCTGCGCGTGGCTCCGCACGACGTGATCCGGCACGGCATCGCCCGGACCTTCCAAAACGTGGAGCTG
This sequence comes from Symbiobacterium sp., assembly GCF_040797425.1. NCBI lineage: Bacteria > Bacillati > Bacillota > Clostridia > Eubacteriales > Symbiobacteriaceae > Symbiobacterium > Symbiobacterium sp. Next base: position 13,365 of record NZ_JBFNEH010000013.1, read on the forward strand.
TTCCGCGGCCTCACGGTGCTGGGCAACCTCCTGGTCGGCCAGCACAGCCGCTTCCGCTACGGGCTGATCGCCTCGGCGCTGGGCAACCTCGTGCCCGCCGTCCGGCGGGAGGAGCAGGAGGCCCAGGAGCGGGCCCTGGAGGTGCTCGACTTCCTCGGCATCGCCGCCTACAAGGACGCCTACCCGCAGTTCCTCCCCTACGGCATCCAGAAGCGGGTGGAGTTCGGCCGGGCGCTGGTTTCGCAGCCGCGGCTCCTGCTCCTGGACGAGCCGGCCGCGGGCATGAACCCGCAGGAGACGCAGGAGCTGGCGGAGCTCATCCGGCAGGTGCGGGACCGGTACAAGGCCACGGTGCTCCTGGTGGAGCACGACATGAGCCTGGTGATGCGCATCTGCGAGCGGATCACGGTGATGGACTTCGGCAAGAAGATCGCCGAGGGCACCCCGGCCGAGGTGCAGTCCGACCCGGCGGTGATCCGGGCCTACCTGGGCGAGGAGGAGGGTGCGGCCAATGCTTAAGCTGGAGCACGTCAGCGCCGCCTACGGCAAGATCCGGGCCCTCACCGACCTCTCCCTGGAGGTGCCGGACGGAAAGATCGTGACCCTGCTCGGCGCCAACGGCGCGGGCAAGTCGTCTACGCTGAAGGTCGTGACGGGGCTGCTCCGCCCCACCGCCGGCACCGTGACCTTTGACGGGCACGACCTCGCCCGCCTGGCGCCGGAGGCCATCGTGCCGCTGGGGATCTCGATGGCGCCGGAGGGGCGGCAGGTCTTCACCCAGCTCAGCGTGGCGGAGAACCTGCGCATGGGCGCCTTCGCCCGGAAGGACGCCGCCGGCGTGCGGCGGGACCTGGAGTGGGTGCTCACCCTCTTCCCCCGTCTGAAAGAACGTTACGGCCAGGAGGCGGGCACGCTCTCGGGCGGCGAGCAGCAGATGCTGGCCATCGGCCGTGCGCTGATGGCCCGGCCGAAGCTGCTGCTCCTGGACGAACCCTCGCTGGGCCTGGCGCCCCTGGTGGTGCGGGAGATCTTCGCCACCATCCGCCAGGTGAACGCCGAGGGCATGTCGGTGCTGCTGGTGGAGCAGAACGCCAACCTGGCCCTGCAGGTGGCGCACCACGCCTACATCCTCGAGACCGGACGGCTGGTGCTCTCCGGCCCCGCGGGCGAGCTGCGCCAGAACCCCGAGGTGAAGCGGGCGTATCTCGGGGGGTAGCTCTGATTCTCGGTCAGATTCAACCAGTCGGAACCCCGTGCCACCTGAAGGAGGCAATATCCCATGCTGAACACAGTCGGCGACTGGCTGGGGCGTCGGGCCATCCACACTCCCTTTAGGGAGGGTCTGGTGGTGATGCCGGGTGCGCAGCGGACCGGGCTCGGGAATCCGGGGGGCCAGCCGCTGCGGCTCACGTACGACCAGTGGAACCGCATGGCCAACCAGATGGCCCACTTCCTCTACCAGAAGGGCGTGCGCAAGGGCGACCGGGTCGCCGTGCTCTCGCAGAACTGCCTCGAGATGCTGAACCTGCTCTTCGCCTGCGGCAAGCTTGGGGCCATCTTCGTTCCCTACAACTGGCGGCTCACGGTGGCGGAACTGCGGCCCCTGGTGGCCGACACCGACCCGAAGCTCTTCTTCTACGGCCCCCACTTCAAGGAGACGACGGCCGAGCTGAAGCCGCCGAACTCGGTGGGGCTGGCGGAGGTGGACTTCAGCCAGTACCCGGAGTCCAACCCGCCGATGCCCGACCTTGATCTGGAAGACCCCTGGATGATCCTCTACACCGGCGGCACCACCGGCAAGTCCAAGGGTGCGGTGCTGAGCCACCGGGCGGTGCTCTGGAACGCCTGGAACACCATCTCGGGCTGGACGCTCTCGCCCGATGACCGGGTGCCCATCCTCACGCCGTTCTTCCACACCGGCGGCCTGAACGTCTTCACCACGCCGCTGGTGGAGCTGGGGGCCTGCTCGATCCTGATGGGCCCCTTCGACCCGGGCGAGCTCCTGGATGTCGTGACCAACGAACGGCTCACGGTCATCTTCATGGTGCCGACGATGTTCAAGATGGTCATGGACCATCCCAAGTTCGCCGAGACCGACTTCAGCCGGGTGCGCTTCCTCATCTCGGGCGGCGCCGCCTGCCCGGAGCCGGTGCAGCTGGCCTACCGGGCGAAGGGCTGCCAGTTCAAGATCGGCTACGGCCTCACCGAGGCGGGCCCGAACACCTTCGGCATGCCTGACCACCGTTCGTGGGAGAAGCCCGGCTCCGTAGGCTTCCCCCTCCCCCACATCCAGCTGCGCATCGTGGCGGAGGACGGCCACCTCTGCGGGCCCAACGAGGTGGGCGAGCTGCTGGTGAAGGGCGGTCACGTCTTCTCGGGCTACTGGCGGAACCCGGAGGCGACGGCGGAGGCGCTGCAGGACGGCTGGCTCCACACCGGCGACCTGGCCCGGCAGGACGACGAGGGCTTCTACTACATCGTGGGCCGGAAGAAGGAGATGTTCATCTCGGGCGGTGAGAACGTCTACCCGCTGGAGGTGGAGGACGCGATCTACCAGCACCCCGCCGTGGCGGAGTGCGCCGTGGTGGGCGTCCCGGACCCGAAGTGGGGCGAGGTGGGCAAGGCGTATGTGGTGCTGAAGCCCGGCATGAGCCTCACGGCGGAGGAGCTCATCGAGCACTGCCGGGGGTTGCTGGCGAAGTACAAGATCCCGAAGCAGGTGGAGTTCCGGACGGAACTGCCGAAGAGTGCGGCGGGGAAGATATTGAAGCGGGAACTGAAGTAGGGTATGGGAAAGCGGGACCTCGGGAGCGAGGTTCCGCTTTGCCATACTTCAAGTCGGGTAGGCCCTGACCTCGAAGATCTCCACCGCCGGCCAGCCCCAGGTGGCCAACGTTTCGATGCGGAGGGCGTCCGTCTTTACCGCGGGGAAGGTGATCCGGTTCAGCCGCTGGTAGTTCCCGGACACAGCCGCAACTTCGACCCACTCCCCGCCGACCCGGACCAGGATCCGATAATCGCGCACGATCTCCGGAATCGCGTCGTGTCCGGTGGGGACCAGGTTGTTGTACTGGCGGTTCGGGTCGGAGTTGAACTGGATCTCCACCCTCCCCACCTGCACAGGCTCCGCCCAGTTCAACTGGAGCCACTGGTGCTGCCCATCCTCCGAGAGCCAGCTGTTGGCGCCGCCGTACGGACGCGAGTACCCGTTCACCACGTTGGCCGGGTCGTAAATCACCTGGGCGGGACTGACCCGGAAGCACGGGATTCCATCCCGGACCCACGGCCAGAACGAGTCCCCGTTCCAGTTGCCCTCGTACCCGCTCTCGTGGTTGCCGGCCAGCCGTGCGAACAGAACGCCGGTGAGTTTCGTGCGGCCGGTGACTAACCGGATCTCCGGATTCGGCTTCAGCCACAGGTACACGCCGCCGTCCGGACCTGGCTCGAAACCGCCGCAGTCGACCCGAATCCAGTGCTCCCCGCCGGGCACCTGCACGGAGACTGCCCGGTCGAAGCGCTTGGGCAGGTAGTTCTCAGGCCTGTTCCCCCGCCACAGTTCCACCCGCAGGGTGGTCTCCCGGTCTGCGCGAACCAGCAGGTCCACAGCGTCCAGCCGCCTGGAAAGCGGCAGGCGCAGGTAGTGATCCTCAGCGAGAGGCCGCTCGCCCAAGGGCTCGGCCATAAGCAGGTCCCGGGTGCTCGAGGCCTGAATGGAGGTCGCAGACCGGGCCAGGTCCTCCGGGTCCTCGTTGCGAACCCCCACCACCCACTGCGCATCGCGCAGGAGCAACTGCTGGAGCTCCTTGATGTGATGCTGTGCAACCCCGCGCGGTGTGGTGCCATACTTGACGGCCAGGGCCGCCGCGGTTCCGACCGCCTGCCCCCCTACGGCACAGGTTCCCTGCACTCTCGCAGTGCCAAGGGCGACATGGCTCACGCTGATGCAGCGTCCTGCAAACATCAGGTTCCTCACATTGCGGGAGTAGTAGCATCGGAACGGAATCGTGTAGGGACCGTCCGTATGCCAGTGCCGGGATCCCTCGCCGATGTCGTCGTAAAACCCCGTGGGCGGGTGGATATCAATCGACCAGCCGCCATATGCGACCCGATCCGGGTGCATTCGCTGCTCGACAATGTCTTGCTCAACCAGCACGTAATCGCCCAGGAAGCGCCTGGACTCGCGCTTTCCGGGAATGCTGGCGACCCACTCCAGTTGGAGGTTCTCGACGCCGGGGAACTTCCCGCTGTTCTTGATGTAGTCCCACACCCCGTAGACGATGGCCAGCAGCTCCTGCCGGATCTCCTCGGAATCGTGGATCGTGTTCAGGTGACCACCATACTCGATCCACCACCACAGGCACCGGCTTTCGGCAGGGTTCACCCGCTGCACAATTTTCGGCGCAGTCCCGTCCGTGAACCGGCGGGCAAAGGCCGGGGGGCGGAACGTCACCGGATAGCCTGCATCCCGGGTGTTGAACATGATCGTACTGCCCATGGTGAGATTGTCGGCCTGTTCCGGCGCCCAGGTCTCGCCGTACTGGTCCCGGGACTCCCGCCCCATGGTCCAGTCAGCGCCCGCCAGAGCCCCCACGGTGCCGTCGCCCGAGGCGTCCACGAAGATCTTCCCGGTGAAGCGGAAGGACCGTTCCGTCATGTTCTGGCGCCCGACCACCGCCCGAATGGCCTTCTCACTGCCTGGCTCCATCTCGACGTCATGAACCAGGGTGTTGAAGAAGACTTTCAGGTTGGGCTCCTTGGCCACCGCATCGAGCAGCACGGTGTCCCATACGTGTGCGTTGCCGTCCTGGTTGCGCCAGCGGTTCTCCAGCAGAAGCTCCTCAAGAATCCCACCTTCGCGCCCATAGCGGACGTTCCGGCCGCCCATGGCCCCCATGACCCACACACGGATCTCAGAGCTGGCGTTTCCGCCCAGCACCGGACGGTCAGTGACCAGGGCGACCTGCACCCCGTGCCGGGCCGCCGCAAGTGCGGCGCAGACGCCGGCCATGCCACCACCCACGACGATTACGTCAGCGAGTACCTCTTCCACGGTGTCACCCCCGACAGAGCCAGAACCGCTAGGATCGTTGCTTCCAGCGAAGAGCCAGAAGGTCCATGTCGGCAATCAGTTCCTTCAGCTCCTGCCTGGTGGTTTCGTCGATGTCCCGATTGGGAATCCGCACCGTAGCCGTTTCGAAGATCCCGCCCATCCGAAGGATCTCTTTGTGGATAGCCATCGCAATGCCCGGCTGCGTTCCATACCGCATCAGGGGCAGGTGGCGAACAAACTCCCGCCGCGCGGTGGCGCCATCTCCGGCCTGCAACGCCCGCCAGATCCGAACGCAGACGTCGGGGAACTCGCAGGAAGGCATGGTGCCCACTGCTCCCCGATTCAGCTCCTCGTACATGTAGACCCCATTGCCGCCGCCGAAGACCGCCAGCCGGCCCTCAGACTGGTGGATGATCTCGGTGATCTTCGGAAGGCTGGGATTGGTCTCTACCTTTACGTACTGGATGTTGTCAACCTCGCGAGCAAGCTTGACCAGTGTAGCTGTCGGCAGCGTCACGCCGGTCGCGTTTGGCGCGTCCTGGATCTGGATGGGAATGTCAACGGCAGCGGCCACCGCGGTGAAGTACGCTTCCGCCTGGGCGGGGTCCGGCTTCATCCAATAAGGCGGCACCACCATCAGGCAGGCAGCCCCCGCCCTCTCCATCTTCTTCGACAGGGCCACGGCCGGCTCGATGCCCGTAGAACCGCTGCCCATGATCACCGGAACTTTCGAGCCGACCTCTTCCATTACGATTGAGGCCACCCGGTCCCGTTCCGCGTCACTGAGTGCATACACTTCGCTGGCCATCCCGAACAAGCCCAGGCCGTCGACGCCTGCGTCAAGCTCAAAGCGAACCAGGCGCCGCAGGCTCATCTCGTCAACAGCGCCGTTCCGATCAAAGGGGATGGCCAAGATCGGGAACACGCCCCGCAACGATTTCATCAGTCGGCCTCCCGTGGGTTCCTTTACTCGGTACCTGAACCAGGTCATGGGGTCGTAAAGTAATACGTCAGCTCCTTGATCAGCGCCAGGAGGTCGCTGATGCGAACGTTTTCATTCGGCGCATGGAAGTTGCCTTCCCCGTCGCGTCCCACGCCGAAGATGGCCATCTGGTCCGACCCGGTCAACTGTTGCAGCAGTGCCATGTCGGAGGAACCGAAGCTGATGAAGCGGCAGAAGTCCTCATCCTTGTAACCCTGCCCCAGTTTCAGAACCTGCTTCATCTTCTGGGCGACAGGACCGTCGATGTCCACGGTCATCGGGGGGTACCCCCGCTTGATCTGCAGTTCCACCCTGGCCTCAGGGATTCGGCTGCGTGCCCGCTCCACCGCTGCGCGCAGCTCGGCCTCGACCTCCTCAACGTTCTCCTCCGGGATGTAGCGCCGGTCCCCGGAGATGACGCACAGGCTCGGAATCATGTTGTGCTTGCCGTTTGACCGGATCACGTTCAGGTTAAGCCGCGGCGTACGGCGGGTCGACGGGGCGCGCTTGGACGGCTCCCGCCCATACCGGGACTCCCGCTGCTCCACGACGCGTTTCAGCTCCAGCAACTCCTGCAGGATGGGAAAGGCCTGCTCCAGGGCGTTAACCCCCTCGTACGACTTGCCCGAGTGACAGGCGACGCCGCGGACGGAAACCTCCCAGGTGAGGTTTCCCACGAAGCCTTCCACCAGGAAGGGATCCTGCCCAGACTCCAGGCACAGCAGTTCGTGGGGCACATAGCCCTGCCGGGCCAAGTACAGTACCCCGGCATTCGGATGGCTGACCTCTTCATCTGTACACATGAGGCCCACCACGTCGTACGTGGGCTCCAGGCCGAGTGCGTGGATGGCCTCCATCGCGCCCAGGTACGCGGCAATCGAGGACTTCAGGTCGGACGCCCCGCGCCCCCAAATCCGCCCCTCGCTCACTTCACCCCAAGGGTCGTGATCCCAGTCGCCCTCGACGGGCACCGTATCCATGTGTGCATACACACCAAGGGGCCGTTTCCCGTTGTTGTACCGGGCCACCAGGTTGATGCGCGGCCCCTCCATCGGAGGGGTGATCAGCTCCGCCGGCACCTCGACCCGTTCGGTATGCAGGCCGAACCGGCGCAGCCGCTCTTCCAGGTACGCAACCATCTCCGGGTAACCGGAACCCGGCGGGTTGGTGGTGTCGATTCGCAGGAGGTCGACGAGCTGCTGGACGAAGTGCTCCGCGCGCTCATCCACCCACCGGCTGATGCGTTCGAAGTGGCTGTTACTCATGATGAGACACCCGTGCTCTATACGCTGCCGCCGCTTCCTCGAGCATGGCGTCGAAGGTCCAGCGCGGGCGGAAGTCTAGCAGCTCCTTGGCCTTGAAGTTCGAGGTGTTGTAGTTTACTGCGTTCCCCGGCAACCGCGCTTCGACCAACGGCAGGCCGGTCAGTTCGGCCATGCGCGGCAGCGCCTGGTCGAACCGGACAGGCTCGTCCGGCCCCAGAGCGATGGTCTCTCCCAGGGCCCTCTCGGAATCCAGCGCCTTGATGACTCCCTGGACCACGTCCCGGGTGTCGGCGATACCCATGCGGTACGGCGTGCCGTCACTTCCGCGCGAGAGCAGAAGCTTTTCCGTGCCATCATCCAGCGGCTCCAGTACCGCCAGAGCCGCCGTGTTGCCGAACATGCGCTGCTGGCGGATCTTGCTGCGCAGGAAGAACCGCGGCCCGGAGAAGAAACTCGTGGGGTCAAGCAACTCCGTGGCGTCCTGCGTGTGGGGGAACCGGAGCACGACCGTTGGCATGCGATACTTGCGGGCATAGAACCAAACCATCTGCTCGCCCAACAGTTTGGTCATGCCGTAGTGAGACGTGGGCTTGGTCGGATGGTGCTCATCCACCGGGAGATAGACAGGGTTTCCTTCGGGGTAGACCTCGCCGGAACTGGCGAAGATGAAGCGCGTCAGGCCCAGAGGCGCCACGGCCTCAAGCAGGTTGAAAGTGCCCGCCACGTTGGCCGCGAACAACCGCCGGGCGTCGCTCGGCACCCAGGACATGAGGGCACCGATGTGGATGACCGCCTGGACCCCCTCCGCAGCGCAGGCCACCGCCTCGGGATCTTCCAGGGCGCCCTGGACGTACTTGCAGTCCACCTGCTCAGGCTGCAAAGGTTTGGCGTCAAACCCAATCACTTCGTGGCCCAGATTCTGGAGTTCCCTGACGAGATGCCGGCCGACACGCCCGGCAGAACCTGTGACGAGGATTCTCACGTCCAGCGCCTCCTTAGCCCTTGACTGAACCCGAGGTCATGCCGCTTACGAGGTAAGGTTCGAGGAACAGGAACACCAGCAGGAGCGGCGCCACCGAAATCACACCGGATGCCATCAGGCTGCTCCAGTTCACCGTGTGCTCGCCGATGAACGACACCGTGCCGACCGTCATCGTCCACCGCGCGGGGTCGGTCATAAGAGTGCGGGCGAACAGGAACTCGCTCCAGGCCAGGATCGCAGAGTATATGCCCGTGGCCGCCAGCCCGGGTAGGGTCAGGGGCAGGATGACTTTCCGCATGGCCTGCAGACGGGTGCAGCCGTCCACCATCGCCGATTCTTCCAGTTCCCCGGGGATGCTGTCGAAGAATCCCTTCATCATCCATGTCGCGAACGGAACGATATGCGTCACGTTGGCGATCACAAGGGAGATCGGGTTGTTGATCAGGCGTGCCTGCGCAAACATGAAGTACAGCGGAATGACCAGCAGCGATCCCGGCAGCATGCGGTTCAGCAGCAGCGTGTAGCCCATGGCCAGGCCACCCCGAGTGCGGAACCGTGACAGGCTGTAGCCCGCCAGGGTCGAGACGAACATGCTGACCACCGTGGCGCTGGCCGTGACCACCGCCGAGTTGGCGAACCACTGGAAGATCGGCTTGCGCGCCGTCACGACCACATAGGCATCGAAGTTGATCTTGGACAGCGGCGGAATGAGGGGCGGTGTGCGCGAAAGGACCACGTCCGACGGCAAGACGGAAGTCATGAACATCCAGTACAGCGGAAAGAGCAGCACCAGGGCAAACAAGGTCACCACGACGGTCGTTGACCAGCCGGATGAGATAAACCGTCGCACCACGTTGACCATCTCCTCAGAAAAACTCCTTCCTCAGGACGGGGTAGGCCATGAACACCACAAGGCCACAGATCAGCACCGTCAACATGCCCAGTGCGGAAGCTGTCGTCATGTGGAAGTAGCCAAACGCCTCGTTGTAAATTCGGATGGCCAGGGTCTCCGTGGCGCCAACGGGGCCTCCGCCGGTGGTTGCGTAAATGTAGTCGAACTCACGGAACACCCACAGGACTTGCAACACGATCGCGAGCGTGGCCGTCGTGCGAATGCCGGGCCAGGTGATGAAGCGAAACAGCTGAGTCGATCCGGCCCCGTCGACCCGGGCGGCCTCGTAGAGGTCGCCCGGGATCGACTGCAGCGCGGCCAGCAACATCAGCGTGAAGAACGGGTACCCCTTCCAGACCGTGGGGATCACCACTGCGATCATTGCGGTGCTGGGATCAGCAAACCAGGCCACATCCGTGCTGATCAGGTGGAGGCTCCGGAGCAGGTAGTTCATCACGCCGTACGAGGAGTCCAGGATCCAGAGGAAGCCGAGAACGGTGACGACCCCTGGCACGGCCCACGGCAACAGAACGAGTGTCCGGAGAATCCGCCTTCCCGGGAACTTCCGGTTGAGCACGAGGGCCGTTCCCAAACCGATCAGGAACGAGATGCCTACGGACAGACCGGTGTACTCCACAGACTTCCAGACGCTGTGCCAGGTCGCCGGATCGCTCAGCACCTCGGCGTAGTTCACGAGGCTCAGCGGGAGGCTGTTGATCTGGGACAGGTTCATGGTCTGCCCGGCCCGCAGGCTCAGGTTCACCGCCAGGAACAGCGGGTAGACGAGGAACAGGACCACAACGAGAAACGCGGGTGAGAGTAAGCCGTAAGCCAGGATGTTGCGTCCGCGCCGCATGGGGTCGCCTCCCCGTGGTTGGTCAGAAGCTAGGGTCGAACCTTCGACTCCAGTTCAGCCTGCAGTTCCGCCAGGACGCTGGCCGTGTCTGCATCCGTGGTCATGAGCTTCATCATGGCCGCCGAGATGATCTTGGAGTACTCGTTGTAGTTCTGCTGGATGTTCTTGGAGGCCGGAGTCATGGGCACCGCCAGCTCGGTGGCTTCAGCAAACAGCTCCATCTCGGGGATCTTCTGGATCGTCTCATCCGTCACAGCGCCCTTGCGCGGTGCAGGGGACTTCGTGTACTCCGCGTAGAGGGCCTGGTACTTGGGCGAAGCGGCCAGCTGGATGAAGTCCCAGACCAGGGCCTTCTTCTCCTCCGAGAGCGAGGCGGGGATGTGCAGGCTGTTGCTCACGGAGCCGGCAATATGGGGGAACGGAACGTGGGCGATCTTCACATGGGGCCGCACGGACTCGGGTGCGGAATCGCTGGAGGCCAACACGAACGGGCCGTCCATCATCATGGCGATCTTGCCGTCGAAGAACAGCTGCCGCTTCTGCTCGCTGGTCGTACCCTTGGGGGCGTACTTCAGGAGCTCCCGCCAGTAGTTGACCCCCTCGATCATGGCCGGATCGGAGAAGTTGTACTGGCCGTCCTTTACCCAGTGCGAGCCGACTCCGATCACGAAAATGCTCACATCGGAGTAGATGTTGGGATGTTCAGTGGTGACCGTGCCGAAACCGAACACGTCGTCCTTGGTGCAGGCCCTGGCGGCGGCGATCAACTCGTCAGGGGTCGTGGGCGGGCCGCTGAAGCCGCAATCCTGCAGCAGCTTCTCGTTGTAGTACAGCATCATGCCGTACCCCATGAGCAGGACGCCTTGCGTCTTCCCGTCCCAGACCATCTCCTGCTGTAGGGCGGTCCAGTTCTGCGGAATGTCGGTGTCCTTGAGCAGGTCGTCCAGCGAGGCCAACCAGCCCTGGGCGGCGAACTGCGCGAAGTTGCGGGAGGGCAGGTGAACGATGTCCGGCGGGTTGTTGCCCGCAAAGCGGGTGGTCATCGTGTCAACGTAGTTCTTGAACGGAATCTGGGTCAGCTTGACGGTCACGTTCTCGTGGGTGCTTTCAAACTCGGCAATCAGGTCCTTCCAGAACTCGGCAAATCCGGGTTCCTCAGCCTGCCAGCTGGGGAAGTCGAGGACAATCGGCGTGTTGGCGGTGGGTTGCTGGCTTTGGGAGGGTGCGGAGCCTTGTGACGGAGCCTGGGATGACGGGGTTGTGCCTGATCCGGAGCAGCCGACTAGGTACACCACGAGCACCAGGAGCACTGCAATCCGCTTGAACATCGTCGAGTTCCCTCCTATCTGCGCCTCGCACTGCAGAAATCAGGCCTGAACGGCATGGTGTCGGATCCGTTCTTCGTCGAGTTCGACACCAAGGCCGGGACCCTCGGGGAGGTACATGAAACCGTCCTCGCAGACCAACGGCTTCGCGAGGAACTGATTCGCCAGGTTGAACGGGTTGGGTTGGTACTCCAAGATGAACAGGTTGGGTATCGCCGCCGCCACCTGGAGGGTCGCTGCAATCATCACGCCCTGACCCACGCTCAGGTGCGGTGCAACCGGGACATTCCAGGCCTCAGCCATGCCAGCGATTTTCTTGAGCTCACTGATGCCGGTCCGCCCGACATCGGGCTGCAGGATATCCGCTGCGCCGCGCACCAGGATCTCCTTGAACTGATACCGTGTGCGCTCTCCTTCGCCGATCGCAATCGCGATGTCCAGCTGGCGGGCCAGTTCGGCATGTGCGTCCAGGTTCTCCGGAAGCATGGGCGCTTCCAGGAAGCCAACGCCCAGCGCCTCCAGGGCGCGCCCGAATCGCATGGCCTCCGGCAGTGTGTAGTGCCAGTGGGCATCGACGAAGACGGTTCCTCCCTCGCCCAGGGCGTCCCTCACCGCTTCGACCGTTCTCAGATCCTCCTGAATGGTCGTGCCGATGGCCAGCTTGACGCGGTGAAATCCCCGTGCCGCCCACTCGCGTGCCAGCTCGGCCCGCTCTGCGTCCGTAGGCCTTGGCAACCCCGATACATAGCAGGGAAGCCGGCGGGCATACGGCCCTCCCAGGAGCCTGTGAACAGGGAGACCCAGCAGCCTCCCTTTCAGGTCCCAAAGAGCGATATCCACACCGGCGATAGCATCAATGAAGAAACCCTGAACGTGCCCGCGCTCGCGCATGGCGTCGTACATGCGCGTGTTGAGCACCTCAGTGGCGAGGGGATCGGCCCCCACCAGCAACGGGGTGAACAGTGACCTGATGATGCCGGCGGTGACCTCCGGCGCCACGGGAGCCAGGGCCTCCCCCCACCCCGTGGTGCCGTCTTCAGCCGTGATCTTCACAAACACGGTCTCCATCATCCGCGAGTACACACAGCGCCATCCGGGACGATAGTAGTAGGTTGGACCTTCCTTGGACCCCCCCAGGTAGATCTCCTCGGGGGGGATCTTGACAGGAATAACCTCGACTTGCGTAATGCGCACAGTAATCGCTCCTCGCGGAATCTGTTTGCGCTCTCGGAAACTCTATTGCGCGTTTCGCGAGCCCAGTATAAGATATCCTTGAAAACGAATCAAGCGTTTTGTCATATTGGAGTAAATGGTCTATTAAAGTCTTCGGCAGGGGGCTATGACATGGGAAAAGAGAATGGGTCAGGCCTAACCAAGAGTGTGGCACGAGCCCTATCCATCTTGTCGTGCTTTAGTGACAGGCAGCCCGAGTTACGCGTCTCAGACTTCGCACGGATGCTCGGGCTGACGGTATCCAACGTTTCCAGACTCCTGGCCACGATGGAGACGCTGGGGTACGTTGAACGTGACGAGAACACGGGCCTGTTCCGCCCCGGAATGGAACTGCTGACCCTGGCGGGCATCGCGCTCAACCTGAACGACGTTCGCCGCGCGTCAGTGGACGAGTTGCAGCGCCTTGAGCGCGCCCTGGGGCTCGGGACGAATCTGGCCGTGCTCCGGGACGATTCGATCTTCTATCTGGCCCATTTCGATGGGCCCCAGGCACCCCGCGGCTATACCTTGTTGGGTCGCAGGAACCCGCTTCATGCAACGGCAATAGGAAAGGTCCTTCTGGCGCACCTGCCAGAGGACCAGCTGAATGACGTCCTGGCGCGAATCCCGCTCACCCAGTTCACGACTTCAACAATCACAGATCCCAACCGTCTCAGGGAGGAACTTGCGCAAATCCGGCAGCAGGGGTTTGCCACAGAGGTCAACGAGCTGGCGCTCGGCCGCGGATGCGTCGCAGCGCCAGTGCGAAATCGCGTTGGGCAGGTTGTGGCCGGCATCTCGATATCCGGGCCGCTGTCCGCGATGGACTTCGAGCACCGGAAGGACAAGCTCGCCCGGATCATCATCGAGGCCGCCGACAACATCTCGCTGAAACTCGGCTACATCACGGTGTACCAGTAGACGGGGACGAGGGCCACCGAAAGGAGGCTGGGAGTCATGGCAGTGATCATGGTTGCTGACTCCGGAACCACCAACACCAGAGTCCGCCTCTGGGACGGCCGGCGCGTGATCGCTTCGGCATCCGAACCGGTCGGCGCCCGCAACACAGCGATTGACGGCCACAACGGTCGGGTCAAGGAAGCCCTGCGAAGGTTGATCGAGCAACTCGAGGGGAAGTCTGAAGTCCGGCCGGAAGCGGTGGTGTGTTCGGGCATGATCACCTCCAACGTCGGACTGGTGGAGGTACCACACCTGCCTGCACCGGCCGGGATCAGCGATCTGGCAGACCACGTCGTCCGCATCGTGTTTCCTGACATCAGCCCGCTGCCCTTCTATCTCATTCCCGGAGTCAAGTCGCTCCCCGAACCGATCTCTGGCGAGACGCTTCCGGAGGCCGACATTCTGCGGGGGGAAGAGGTTGAGGTAGCGGGACTCCGCGAACTCCTCGGGATCTCCGGTCCTTCGCTCCTGATGCATTTTGGATCCCACCATAAGGCCATCAGCGTGGATGCCGGCGGCCGAATTTTGTGGAGCCGAACCTCCATCACGGGCGAACTTCTCATGGCCATCGCCAGCAACACCATTCTGAAGAGCAGCATGATCGACCTCGGGCAACTCCCGTACCCCGATCCCGAGATGGTCCGTGCAGGGATCAGACACGCTCTGGAGCACGGCGTGGGGCGATGTCTCTTCCTGGGGCGGGTAGCCGACGTCCTCTGGGGGCGCGATCGCTGCGACGTGACGAGCTTCATCCTCGGCTGCCTGGCCACCCTGGACCTCCCGCTGTTGGCCGGGGCCAGGGAGACCGGGGCTCAGGTTGTTCTGTATGGAAAGGGGCACTTCCCCCCGATTCTGAGGGACTACCTCAACGCTGAGGGGTGGGAAAACGTTCACCTCGTTGATGTCGAAACTGCAGATCTCTCGGCAGTCATCGGCGCGGTCCGTGTATTTGAGCGGGTCGCACACTAGGGTAAGGAGGCGCTATCGTGCCGAGCGCAACTCAGTGGCAATGGACCAGAGCAGAACTGTTCCGGAAAGTGGCGAACCCGTCCCAGTTGCTTGGGCTTCTGGCGGCAGAGTACACAGATGGTCCCGCGCGCGGCATGCGTTTCCTCCAGGTTCGGTCCGGTGGTGGGCTGTCTGCCACGCTCCATCCGGATCGCGCACTGGACATCGGCCTCGTCGAGGTGGCTGGGACTCCGATCTCGTGGATCTCGCCGGTGGGACCGGTCAACCCCCTGCTGTCCTGGGGTGACGACAGACCGAGCTTCCAGCGGAGTTTTGGCGGCGGCATGATGGTTACCTGCGGAATGCGCCACTTCGGGGCCCCCGTTACGATCGGCGACGAGTCTTTCCCCACCCACGGGCGAGTACACAGCCTTCCTGCGTCCAACGTTCGGTGGGGTACCGACTGGAACGAGTCCCGCATCTGGGTTGAGGGCGTCGTCAGGGAAACCCGAATGGGTGCTGAAAGGTTGGAGCTACACCGGCGCATCGAGGTTCCGATCGGGGGTACCGAGATCCTGGTCACCGACCGCATCGAGAACGTCGGTTTCCGGGAAGAACGTCTTGAAATGCTCTATCATATCAACCTCGGCTTCCCACTGCTGGATGAGGAAACGAGTGTTCAGCTGGACCAAGCGGAGGTTGACCTGTCGGGGCAGTCCGGTGGACTTGACTTCCAGGGTCTCGACGGCAGTCGGGTTCGGGTGACCAATCCCGCACTGCCGTTCGCGGTCGAGATCACGGCCAGTCTGCCCAATCTGATGTTCTGGTATCAACCAGATCCAGGCATGAACGTTCTGGCCGTCGAGCCGTACATTCGTCTGGAGGCGCCCCTCCCCCCACGCTCAGCGATGACGCTGCAGGTGCGCATTACCGCAGTGGATACACAGGCCCGTAAAGCGTGATCCGTGGCTGCGAACCCAGTTGCGAGGATGGGAGAGATGAAGGCATGTCGCTCGTGCAGGCGCTGCTGCAGGAGAAGGTCATCGCGATCGTCAGAGGCATTCCCGCCGAACGGGCCGACCATGTGGCAGAGGCTCTGCGTGCGGGGGGAATCCGCTTCATCGAGGTGACGATGAACACGCCCGGCGCCATCGACATCCTCCGGCAGTGGCGCCGGGACTACGCGGGAAAGATGTTCGTCGGTGCTGGCACGGTCCTGAACCAAGCGCTGGCACGGCAGGCCATCGACGCCGGTGCAGAGTTCCTGGTCACTCCAAACGTCAAGGAGGCCGTCATCCAGGAGGGGATCGCCGCAGGCGTTGATGTCTATCCCGGAGCCATGACCCCGACCGAGATCGCCGAGGCCTGTGAGTGCGGCGCTCAAGCCGTCAAGGTCTTCCCTGCGGGTTCCCTAGGCTCCAGGTACTTCAAAGAACTTCAAGGGCCGCTGGGCCACATTCCGATGATTGCTGTCGGGGGCATCGGCCTCGAGAACATGAGCGAGTACGCACGTGCCGGAGCCCGGGCGTTCGGGATGGGTGGCAGTCTTGTCCGCATGGACTGGGTGCTGCAGGGAGACTACGCCCGGTTGCGGGAGCACGCCCGGGCAGTGGTGCAGGCCGCGCGCGACCTGCAAACGCAGTGATTTTGCTCTCCGGTGAGACATCGTAGCTCCTCGCTGCGCCAGGGTGATCGCCGGCAGGCGGCGAAAGAGTCACACGACAAGTTGGCGAGGAGGCGGTTTGGGTGGGCGTGGTTCGCACCACCATCGCTCCGGAGTCCTTCCTGAAGCAACTGAACGCCGCACGGGCCCATGCCAGCAGGCTGGAGCGGCGTCTGGCCGCCTACCAGTACCTCGCCGGCCCCGACGGCAATGGCTTCGTGTTCGTGGTCCCCGCCGACCGGCGGCTTCCCCCGTCGCCGGACGGGCTGGACCTGGCCTGGAAGCAAGGCATCATCCCGGCCCTGCAGGCTGCCGGCTTGCCGGAGTGGGCGAGGCCCGACATCGAGTCGTTCCTCGAGCCGGAGGGCTCCCCCCTCTCCTACTTCCATTGCTCCCTCCTCATCCGGGAGCTGCAGGAGCTGGGTGCCGTGTGGCACGGGGCCTACTGGTCAACCCACGAGATTGTGACCGAGCTGAATCCCGGCTTGACTGAGGACTGGAGGTGGTCGGGGAAGCCGCCGGGGCAACTGCTGCCCCAGGTAACGGTGACCGGCCCGGGCGAGGCCACCGTCCGCTTTTGCACCGTGACCAGCTACGTCCAGCAACAGCTCTACTGTCACACGGATACGTACAGCGGCGGGGTCCGGGTGGACAGGGCCAGCGAGGTCATCGCGACCGGTGGGGCAGGGTACATCTACTAGCAGATGAGAGCCAGGATGCCCGGCACCGCGGCGCGTGTACTGGCTGAAGCAAATGGAGACTTGGCTCTGGAGGCCAAGTCTCCACTGTTTTCGCCCCCTTCACCGTAACCCCTTGAACTGTTGATTCGTTTTGGCTGGGTGGAGAGGTGTTCGTCATGAAGATCCGACGTGCCCTGGCCGGGTTTGCGCTTGTCGTGTTGACAGCAGGGCTGGCGCTGGTCGGGTGTGCTTCGCCCCCGATTCCGGTGCAGCCTGACGGGAACGTTGACCCGCAGACCCATACCCAGGCCGAAAGTCAGGACCAGCCAGTCGATGAGGAAGATGGTTCCCCCATGTTGTCAACGGGCCAACTGTCACTGGCCGGGATCGCGCTGGGGACCAAGGGAGAGCAGGTGCAACAGCGGCTCGCCCCCCCTGCGGAGAAGGTGGAACCCGGGCATCCGCGCAATCCCGCAACAGTACTCTACCGATACGCCGGGTTGGAGGTCCTGGTCCAGAGCGAGCAAGACTCCGTGCTATCAGTCAGGGCGACGCAGGACTGGCCGGGCCTGATCATCGGAGAAGTCAGGTGGGGCAACAGCTTATCGGAGGTCACCGAAAAACTCCAGTCCCTGGGAAAACCCATTCAGGGGGATAAGGGCCCGACAACCTTGACCTACCTCTCCGCTGACAAGTCACACGGAATCGTGTTCGTGTTCGACGAGGCCAACCAACTGGTTGAAGCCCATCTGACCCGGCAGCTACCCGGCAGTGACTACCAGGGGGTATAGGTGGGCAGCAGCCAGAGCAGTAGTCGAATGGCGCCAGGGGGCCCCAGGCAATCCCCTGGCATTTCCCGGGCCATCCCAGGGCATCCGGCCACCCCGGCGGTCCCCCGGGGTGCACATGGCGCATCTCATGTGTGCCTTGCGGTTGGTCTAGCCATGTCGTTCCCACGGTCTGAGAGTACCTCCAGAACTGCGCCACGCGGCATGCACTGCACGCCACGTGAACCGCGGCCTCGGGGCGGTCTATTCGTTGGTGACAGGCCCCCTCGGCGCCTCAACCAGTGTCACAGTCGGATCATGTTGAGTGTGACACGCGCCACGGTCGGCGCGATCAGGCTCCGGGTGCGCAATGCGATCAGTCCGAAGAGCAGGCCACTGGTGACCTGGCCGACGCCCCCGCCAGGCTACGACCACACGACGGATGCCAGGTTGAGCGTGACATGAACGGCCACCCTCCATCGGGCATGAGAGCGGGGCGATTGGTGTGGTGGTCATCCGCAGGCCTGCGCGACCGAGGCTCCCTAGCCCCGCTGAGGCAACAGCGCCTGCCCTCGGCGGGAGACCCGGAAACGATCATCCCAAGAGGTTTATGGTGATGTGCGCCACCGTGGGGGCGATCAGGCTACGAGTGCGCATGGCGATCATCCCGAACACCAGGCCGATGGTGCCCTGGCTGGCGATGGACATGGCCAGACCTGCGAGGTAGTCGCCCCCCAGCATCGCCGTGGTCGCGCCCAGGTGCCACACGCCGAAGAGCAGGGAGCTGATTACCAGGCTCCACCCCTCCCCGATCAGCGGGGCCAGACGGGTCTGCAAGGCGCCCCGGAACAGGAACTCCTCCATGAAGCCGTTCTGAAGGAAGTTATCCAGCACCGCGAGCGGAAGCAGGTAGAGCACCCCTGTATCGCCAAGCGCCGCCTTTACGGCCGCCAGGGCCCCCACGACGAGGAGGAACGGCGCCGCGACAGCCCAGGAGCGGTACCCCTTCCTCAGCCCCAGTTCCGCCGGCCTCACCCGGCACAGCAGCAGCACGGCGCCGGGAAGGACCATGTACAGGACGGGGTTGCGCACCCAGTTGTCGTTGCCGAAGAGCCGCCCGCCGGCAAGCTCAAGTGCCTGCTCCAGTGGGGTCCAGAGCGGGATCCGCTCCCACCCCGCCGGAGCGACGTTGTGGAAAGACAGGGCGCTCAGGCCGGTCAGCAGGACGAAGGCGAGGATGAAGGCAACCTGGCCCCACAGGGCCGTCCGGCCGTGACGGGGAGCGTCGACCTCCGGAGGGTTCGGGGCCAGCCAGCGCAGCAGGAGGGTTGTGATGAGGGTCAGCAGGCCCACGGTGACGGCGATCTGCAGGAGCAGACCGGTGTAGCCGCGCAGCGCCAGCGTCGCGGCAGCCAGCAGCCAGAGCAGCACGTACACCATCCCGGCCGGATGGGTGAGGGCCGTCCTGATCTGACGCCACGTCGAGGGCCGCGGTACGGGTGGGATCTGGTTCTGGGAAGCGGTCATATCAGGCACCTCCTCGCTGAAAAGACCTGATGGCCATACCCTTTGGGTTCACGCACAGTTCATACCCGCGAGATCAGGCGGGCTCCCCGTGGCAGGGTTACCGGCCCCGTCACACGGTCCGACACAGCCCGCCAGCTTCAGGCGCACCGGGCCATCCGAAGGCAGACACCGAAGAGGCTCCTGCCCAGTCGCCTGGGTAGGAGCCTCATTACGCCCTCCGATGCTCTGCCTTACTCCTTGTTGGGCTTCAGCAGGTTGACCACGAGTGCGGTGATCACCGTGCCCACCAGGATGGCCAGGAGGTACAGGCCCAGGTGCGTGATCACGTTGCCCATGGGCAGCACCCAGATGCCGCCGTGCGGCACCATCAGCTCGCAACCGAATGCCATCGAGAGGGCGCCGGTGACCGCCGAGCCGATCATGATCGACGGGATAACCCGGAAGGGGTCGGCCGCGGCGAACGGGATCGCGCCTTCCGTGATGAAGCTGATGCCCAGCACCGCGGCGGCCTTGCCCGCCTCACGCTCCTCGGCCGTGTACTTCTTGGGGGCGAGCAGGGTGGCCAGGAAGAGGCCCAGCGGCGGGGTCATGCCGGCGGCCATCACGGCCGCCATGGGGCCGTACACCTGCGAGGCCAGAAGACCCGTGCCGAAGGCGTATGCGGCCTTGTTGACCGGGCCGCCCATGTCGAAGGCCATCATGGCGCCGAGGATGAGGCCCAGCACCACGGCCGAACCGCCGCTCAGGCCGGTCAGCCAGTTCTGCAGGCCCGTCATGATCGCCGCCATGGGCTTGTTCAGAACGTACACCATGATGAGGCCCGTGATGCCCACGCCCAGCAGCGGCAGGATCAGCACCGGCTTCATGCCCTCCAGGGTGCGGGGCAGCCGGATCCACTTGTTCAGGTAGTAGACCAAATAGCCGGCCAGGAAGCCGCCCACGATGGCCCCGAGGAAGCCGGCGCCCACCGAGTTGGCCAGGAAGCCTGCCGCCATGCCGGGGGCGATGCCGGGACGGTCCGCGATGGAGTAGGCGATGAAGGCGCCCAGGATCGGCACCATGAAGCCAAAGCCCGCCTGGCCGCCGATGTAGTTGAGCACGTAGGCGAACGTGCCTTCCGTCGCGGCCGTCTCGATGCCGAACATGAATGAGATGGCAATCAGAATACCGCCCGCCACGGTGAAGGGGATCATGTACGACACGCCGGTCATCAGATGCTTGTACCAGCCCGTGGCCTGCGCCTTCCGCTCCTCCTTGATCTCCTGCACCTGGGTGACCAGGTCAGGCGCCTTGGCGGAGAGGGCCCGGTCGATCAGCCCGGCCGCGTCCTTGATGGCCTCGCTCACGCCGACCTCCACCAGCGGCTTGCCGACAAAGCGGGACTTGTCCACCTTGGCGTCCGCCGCGATGATGACCGCGTCGGCCTGGCGAATGTCGTCATCCGTCAGCGCGTTCTCGGCCCCGATCGAGCCCCGGGTCTCGACCTTGATCTCCACGTTCTTCTCCGCGGCGGCCTTCTGCAGGGCCTCCGCGGCCATGTAGGTATGGGCGATTCCGGTAGGGCAAGACGTAACGGCTACCAGCTTCTTCGACACGTGCGGCACCTCCCATGGAGCGGATGTAGAGTTCCGTACTTCTGCGGGTTACCGGAGGGCGTTGACGACGTCGACAGGGTTCTCCGCGGCCAGCAGTTTCGTGCGGACCTCCTCGTGCATCAAAAGCCGCGCCAGCTGCGACAGGGCCTTCAGGTGCAGGTCGTGGGCGCCGTCGGGCGCCGCGATCAGGAAGACCATCCTCACGGGCTCGCCGTCCAGGCTCTCCCACTGGACGGTGCCGCGGCTGCGGCCGAAGGCGACCGCCGCCCGGCTGACGGCGCCGCTCTTCCCGTGGGGAATCGCCACGCCGAAGCCCACGGCGGTGGTGCCCAGCGCCTCCCGGGCCTTCACGGCCTGCAGGTACGTGGGCAGGTCCGTCACCGCGCCGCTCTTCACCAGCAAGCTGCCCAGTTCGGCCATCGCCTCCTCGGGCGTGCGCGCTTTCAGGTCCAGCGTGACCGTCTCCGGCGAGATCAGGTCCTGGATGCTCAATTGGCTTCACCTCCCCCTTCCGCGCTGGATTCGGTCACGCGCACCCGGGGAAGCAGGGCCTCCACCGCGGCAGCGTTGCACACCTGCGTTCCGTCGAGGCCGGCCGTGGCCGTGCCCGCGGCGGTGGCCAGGCGAAGGGCGTCGGGGAGCGGCAACCCCCGGCTAAGGGCCACGGCGAAACCGGCCACCATCGAGTCGCCGGCCCCCACCGTGCTGCCCGTCTGGATGTCGGGCGGCGTCGCCCACCACGAGCGGCCGGCGGTGACCAGAGCCGCTCCGTCCGCACCGCTGGAGACCACCACCACCTCGGGGCCCTGGGCCAGAAGCTCCCGGGCACCCCGCAGCACGGCGCCGGGACCCTCCAGGCGGCGGCCCAGCAAACGCTCGGTCTCGGCCAGGTTCGGCTTGATCAGGGTCGGGCGGGCGGCCAGGGCGGCGCGCATGGGCTCGCCGTCGGCATCGAGGATCGTGGGCACGCCGGCCTTGCGGGCCAGGGCGACCAGGTCGCGGTAGACGGTGACGGGCACGCCCGCCGGCAGGCTGCCGGCCAGCACCAGCACTGCCGTCTCGGGGAGCCGCTGCGCCACCAGGTCGATCAGCTCACGCACCTGGCGCTCCGCCACCGTGAACCCGCTCTCGTTGAGCTCGGTGAGCCGGCCGCTGCCCGGCTCGACGATCTTGAAGTTGACCCGGGTCTCGCCCGGCACCATGAGGAAGCGATGGTCCACCCCCGCCTGCGTGAGGCTCTTCAGAATCAGCTCTCCGTTCTCCTCGCCCAGGAATCCCAGCACCTGCACGTGGGCGCCCAGGGCCGTGGCGACCCGGGCGACGTTGATCCCCTTGCCGCCGGGGTCCACCCGCGCGGCAGCCACCCGGTTGGTGGCCCCTGCGGTGAACCCGGGCACCACCAGGGTGCGGTCGATGGCGGGGTTCAGGGCGACGGCGGTGATGATCTTCAAGGTCTGATGCATCCCCTTTACTCGGCGGTGAGAACCTGGACTCCCCAGGCCATGAGTTCCCCGGCGAGGCGGGGGTCCATCCCCCGGTCGGTGATCAGCATATCCATCTTGCTCACGGGTGCGACCGTGGCGAAAGCCACGCGCCCGGCCTTGGTGCTGTCGGCCACCACGACCACCTTGCGGGCGGCGGCGATCATCCGCCGCTTGACGGACGCCTCGGCCGGAGTGGGCGTGGTGAGCCCCCGCTCCAGGTCGATGCCGTTGGTGCCGAGGAACGTGATGTCGACGTTCACCTGCTCCAGCGCCCGCTCGGCCAGCGGGCCCACCAGGGCCAGCGTGGTGCCCCGCACCGACCCGCCGGTGACGATCACCTCGACGCCCGGGGCCTCGGCCAGCTCGGCGGCGATGGGATAGCTGTTGGTCACCACCGTCAGGTCACGGCGGTCTTTGAGCAACCGGGCGACCTCCAGCGTCGTCGTGCCGGCATCCAGGATGATCGACGCCCCGTCGTGCACCATGCCCGCCGCCACCCGGGCGATGGCCATCTTCTCCGCCCGGTTCTGGTCGCTCTTCTCGGCGTAGCTGGGCTCCGCACGGGTGGGATCGGCCGCCACGGCGCCGCCGTGGGTGCGCTCCAGGAGGCCCTCCTGCTCCAGTTCCCGCAGATCCCGGCGAATCGTGGACTCGGACACGCCGAACGCCTGGCTCAGATCCTGCACGGTCACCGACCCGCCGCTGCGCACGCGCTCGAGGATGCGGCGTTTGCGCTCTTCCGGGAACATGCGATCACATCCAGTCATGGAATGCTGGTTGTTCGTGCTCGATTGTGCTCGATTATGAGTATAGGGGGTGAAAGGTGCTCGGTCAATACATGATGCGGAAGAAAAGGTCGTGAAAAATCTTACCCCGAAAGAACCACCCCCCTCCCCCGAAGGTGCGAAACGGGGTTCCTGGAGGATGGGCCGGGGCATCCCGGTCGTGGTGCCGAGGTGCTTGGGGCCGGGGAATGGGCGGGCGCGCCGGCCCGCGGGTACGGCGACGGGGCGACCCGCAGGCGGACAGCAGGAAGTCCCGGGTCTGCTGGACCCACTCGCGGAGGGAAGGCGGCAGGCCGCCGCCAGGACACATGCCGGCGGTCTGCAAAGCTAGCGGTCAGGGCAGAAGAAAGCAGGGCCGTCCCGCGGCGCGACCTGCGCTCGGGACGGCCCCGTCCGGGACCGCGTATGATTCTGCCGCACGGGAACCACGCCTGAAACCGGGCGCTGCCCTGGCGCCCCGCGCCCCACGCCGCGGCGGGACGGCCGCGCCGCCGCTCACGACCCCGCCGAACGGGACGAGGCGTTGGAACTGTCCAGGTACATCTGGTAGTACACCATGGCTGCCAGCGCGGCGGCCACCAGGTCGGGCACACCGATGACCTCCAGGTTGCAGTCCTTCCCGATCATCGTGCCCCCGATCCGGCCCGTTAGCCGGCCGGTGCCGGCATTCAGGTTGACGTCGGCGCCGTCGACGTTGCCGCCGATCCGGCCTGTGATCTGGTTGCCGTTCTGCACCAGGGCGATGTCCCAGCCGATCACCTCGCCGCCCATCCGGCCGTGGCCCTCGTTGCCACTGATGAAGAAGCGGATGTCCTTTCCGTCCACAGAGCCGCCCCAGCGCCCGCTGAGCACCCTGCCGTCGAAGGTGAAATTCACGTCTTTCCCCGCAAAGGCGCCGCCGAAGCGACCGGTGAGGTGTCCGTCTGCGTAGGAAACACGGATGTCGTTGCCCACCATCCAGCCGCCGATGCGCCCCTCAACCCTGCCGCTCACGTGTTCTTCCTCCCAACTGGTTGTCGCCCGGACCGAGCCTGCGTACACAGCTTTCTGTCTCAAGAGAGCAACTCTCTGTGGAGAAACGTTCGGGACGGCGGAAAACAGAGAACACCCCCGTCGCGTTTCCACGCACGGGGGTGTTAGGCTTTCCTCCTCACCTACTCAACAACGTTCCCACGTACCGGATCAGCTCGTTGGCGCACACCTCGCAGTAGCCGTGCTCGTCGATCAGGCGCTGCACCACCTCGTTGATGCGCTTCTGCTGCTCCGGGTCCGGCGTCCGGGTGGACGTGGTGATCTTCACCACGTTCTTCATGTCCGCAAACAGCTTCTTCTCGATGGCCTCCTTCAGCCGCTCGTGGCTCGTGTAGTCGAACTTCTGCCCCTTGCGGGCGAGGGTGGAGATGCGGATCATGATCTCCTCCCGGAACGCCTTCTTGGCGTTCTCGGTCACCCCGATCTGCTCCTCGATGGAGCGCATCAGCTTCTCGTCGGGGTCCACCTCTTCCTCCGTGATCGGGTCGATCAGCTTCTGCTTGTTCACGTACGCCTCCACGTTGTCGAGGTAGTTGTTGAACACCGACCGGGCCGTCTCCTCGAAGGCGTAGATGAAGGCGCGCTGGATCTCGTTGCGGGCCAGTTCGTCGTACTCCTTGCGCGCCTCGTAGATGAAGTTGAGGTAGTTCTCCTTGTCCTCGCGGGTGATGCCGGTGTGCTGCTCGAAGCCGTCCTTCAGGGCCCGCAGGGCGTCGAGGGGATTGATGCAGGTGACGCCCTCTTTCACCAGGGCGCTGGAGAGCCGGTTGATGATGTACCGCGGGGAGATGCCCATCATGCCCTCCCGCGGGGCCTCCTCCTGCAGCTCCTTGATGTCCTTCTGCGTGAACCCCTCCACCGACTCGCCGTTGTAGAGCTTCAGCTTCTTGATGAGGCTGAGCCCGGCCTTCTTGGACGGCTCCAAGCGGGTGAGGATGGCGAACATCGAGGCGATGCGCAGGGTGTGCGGGGCGATGTGGATCCCCCTGAGCCCCGACTCGGCCAGGAGTTTTTCGTAGATACGGACCTCGTCGTCCAGCTTCAGGTTGTACGGCACCCGCACGAGGATCATGCGATCTTTCAGCGCTTCGTTTTTCTTATTGCTTACAAACGCGTTGAACTCATTCTCGTTGGTATGGCTGATGATCACCTCGTCGGCGTAGATCATGGCGAAGCGGCCGGTCTTGATGGACTGCTCCTGGCTGAGCGTGAGGAGGCCGTACAGGAACTTCTCGTCGCACTTCAGCATCTCGATGAACTCCATCAGGCCCCGGTTGGCCACGTTCAGTTCGCCGTCGAACCGGTAGGCCCGGGGGTCCGATTCGGTGCCATACTGCCCGATCGTGGACAGGTCGACCGACCCGGTGAGCTCCGAAATGTCCTGGCTCTTGGGGTCCGACGGGGTGAAGGTGCCGATGCCCACCCGGTTCTTCTCGGAAAACGTGATGCGCTGCACCACCACGTCCTCAATGCGGCCGCCGTACTTGTCTTTCACCATCTGGCGGCAGGCCGGGCAGAGGTCGCCCTCGATGTAGATGCCGTACTCCTTGCGGATCTCCTCCCGCAGTTCCTCCGGGATCAGGTGGAGCGGCTCCTCGTGCATGGGGCAGCCCTTGATGGCGTAGATCGCCCCTTGCTCCGTGCGGGACCAGCGCTCCAGCCCCCGCTTGAGCAGCGACACAATGGTGGACTTGCCGCCGCCCACCGGACCCATCAAGAGCAGGATCCGCTTGCGCACCTCCAGGCGCTGGGCGGCGGAACTGAAGTACTCCACCAGCTGCTCCAGCGGCTTGTGGAGCCCGAAGATGTCGTTGGCGAAGAATCTATAGATCTTCTGCCCATCCGGCCCCTTCTCCACGCCGGCCGACATGATCATCTTGTAAACCCGCGCGTGCGCCAGGTCGGCCACTGCGGGGTTGCGCTTCACGATCTCGAAGTAGTCCAGGAAGGTGCCTTCCCAGGCCAGGCGCCGCTCCTCCGCCCGGTGCTGCTCCAGTCGCTCCTTGAGGTCCACGGGTACCCTCCTCTCCCTCGCAAGCCCGCACCTGTCAGCGGTTGGGATAAAAGAGTATATGAGCGAGGGGTAGTCCCGTGTCACGAAAAAGGGAAGGGGTCAAGCCCCTTCCCGCTCTTCCGTCATTCGGCCACCAGGTCGGCCACGCTGTTCAGCACGTAATCCGGCTTCCACGGTGACTGCTCCACCTGCTCCCGCCGGGTGATGCCGGTGAGCACCAGGGCTGTGGCCATGCCCGCCTCCCGCCCCATGCGCATGTCCGTCTCCAGCCGATCCCCCACCATGATGCACTCGTGGGGCTGCAGGCCCAGAAGGTCCATCGCCTCCTGCACCGTGATGGGCGACGGCTTGCCGGTGACCAGCTCCACCTTCTGGCCGGTCACGCCCTCCACCGCGCCGATCATGCCGCCGGCGTCGGCCACCTCGCCCCCTGCCACCGGGCAGGTGCGGTCGGGGTGGGTGGCGATGAAGTGGGCGCCGTTGCGGATGGCCTGGAGGGCGTCGTTCAGCTTCTTGTACGTGAACTGCCGGTCCCAGGAGACCACCACGTACTGGCAGTCCAGCGGGTCCGTGACGATCTGGATGCCCCGCTTCCGCAGCTCCTCGGCCAGGGGCTCCTCGCCGATCAGGTAGACCTTGGCCCCGGGCGCGTGGCGGCTCAGGTACCGGGCCATGATGATGGAGGAGTTGAGCACCTCCTCCACCGCCGCCTGGATGCCCAGGCGGTTCAACTTGGCCGCGTAGTTCGAGGCCGGCTCGATGGGCTTGTTGGAGAGGAAGGCAATCCTGGCCCCGCGGCGGCGCAGGGTCGCCAGGGTCTCCGGCGCGCCGGGGATCGCGTGATCGCCGAGGTAGAGCGTGCCGTCCAGGTCGAAGATGTAGCCCTTGAACTGTTTCACAGACTTACCCTCCACTAAGGACAGCGGTAACGACGTGAAAGGGAGCCGGGCACATGACGCGAAGCCGGTGACCCGTCACCAGGCCGGAATCTCTTCCTGGCTTCGCCGCTGTCCCGCTCCCTGTGCAGAATGATGCTGTGTTGCGCCATCCGATCCGGGCTTTGTGGGAACGGCCGGCAGGAGACTCCTACCTTTGTACTTGTGTACTTAGCCAGATAGTGCCGGGAGTAGATACAACAGGGAATCGCGCGCGGGTGTGTCGAATGCTTTATGACAGATCACGTATCAAACAGAAAGGAGCCTGCGATGAAAGCTTCCTGGCGCCAGCTCGAGTCCTACCCCGTCATCCCCGTGGTGTGGGATGACCATGGCATCGAAGAGATCTTACATATCCCCGTGGCCTTTGTCTACCTCCAAGATGGCTCCATCTTCAGCCTGGAGGAAACTTGCCGCCGCATCAAGTCGCACCAGCCCCACGCACGCATATTCTTCCACATTGACCTGGCAGCAGGCATCGCCGCCGACGAGGCCGGCGTGCGTTTTGCCAAAACCTGCGGCATCGACGGCCTGGTCACCACCCGTCCCAGCCTGATCGAGGCGGGGAAGAAGTACGGGCTGGAAACGGTCCTCCGGGCCTTTCTGCAGGACTCCCGGTCGCTCCGCCGCACGCTGCAGCTCTGCCAGCGCTGCATGCCCGACGGGCTCGACCTCCTTCCCGGACCCGTGCTGCCCGAAGTGATGGACGAGATCACCTCGGTGTTATCGCAGCCCGTCATCGGCGGCGGGCTGGTGCGCCGCCCCGAGCAGGTCTGGAGCCTGCTGCGGGCAGGGTGCCGGGCGGTCAGCACCAGCACTCCCGCCTTGTGGGCGTTGAACCGGTCATCTCCTCCGGTCCGTCCATCGCCTTGCGGCCTGTAAGAGGCCGGCAACAGTCGATCGCCGTCTGCTTCGGGTACCGGCCGGGGAGCTTGCTCCCCGGCCGGTCCTCTGCACGTGCCCTCACATCGCACTCTGCATCAGGGCGGCGGCGTCGTCAAGCGCCTGCTTGACGGTGGCCTCCTTCAACACGGCTTTCTGCAGATACTTCACCAGGATTTCCTGCGCCTCGTTGTAGGACGGCGCCTGCGGCCGGGACTGGGCATACTGCAGGAAGTCCACGGCGGTCCTGGCCTGAGGGAACTCCTTGAAGTAGTCGGCCATCATGTCGACTGCGCCCTGCGTGATGGGAATGTAGCCGGTAGCCTGGGCAAACGAGGCCGCATTCTCATCGCTGGTCAGCCACTTCAGGAACTTCCAGGCAGCCTCCTGCTGCTCCCGCGGCACGACGTTCAGGATGGCGATGTTGGCACCGCCCGTCGGCGTGGCATAGCCCTTCGGGCCCGCAGGCAGGAAGGCAGTGGTAATCTCGTAGCCGTTCTCAGCGCCACCGTTCACGTGGCTCTTCAGGCGGCCGGTGGTGCTGTAGATCATGGCGGCCTTGCCGGTGGTCAGGGCGTTGGTGGTCACGTCCCAGGCGTTATACTTCTCGCCCTGCGGCATTTCCATCAGGCCGTCGTCGATCAGGTCAACCCAGAACTGCAGCGCCTGCTGCCCGGGTTCCTCGTTCACCACCACCTTCTTGCCGTCGTCGCTGTACACCCGGCCGCCGGCCTGGTACAGCATGGCCTCGAAGAACCACTGATCCACCGGGGTCAGGAAGCCCCACCGCTCCACGGTACCGTCGGGAGCCCGCTTGACCAGCTTCTCAGCGTACTGGCGCAGCTCTTCCCAGGTCTTCGGGCCCTCGGGATCCAAACCCTCCTGTTCCAGGATGGTCTTGTTCAGGTAGAGAATCGGCACCGAACGGTTGAAGGGGATCGAAATCGTCTGGCCGTCCCACTGCGTCTCCTTCATCAGGCCGGGCAGGTACCGCGCCAGGTCCTCGGGAGAGGCCAGGGTGTTGATGTCCGCCAACACGCCGTTGTCGGCGAAGAAGGGGATGGAGGCCACTTCGATCATGGTCATGGCCGGTGCGGCCCCAGCGGAGATGGCGGTGGCAACCTTCTGGTGGTTGGTGTAGTAGTCGCCCTGGTAAATCGCATCCACCTGGACTTCATTCTGCTCGCTGTTGAACCGCTGGCTCGCCTCCTCGATCCATTTCCGGGTGTTGCCGCCCACGGAGAACCAGAACTCGATCTTGACGGGCTGCGTGGAACCGCTCTGCTGCTGGGTTGTCTGGGTCCCGCCGGGGGCATTACCCGTGTTGCCGTTGCTGCTGTTGTCGGACGGGGCCGAGGAGCTGCCACCGCATGCAGCCAGGATCAGCGTGGCGGCCAGCAGAGTCGAGACCAGCTTGGTCTTGGAGCGCTTCGCCATGGGGAAACCTCCTCCTCATCGAAGTGGAGTGAGTGTAAGGGGAATACCCCCTGGACTTACGACTTGAGCCCTCCTTGCACGAACGAGCGGACTAGGTTCTTCTGGAAGATGAGGAACAACGCCAGGACGGGAGTGACCGCCACCATGTTCCCGGCCATGAGCACCGACCAGCTCATGCGGTTCTCGCCGTCCCGCAGCATCGCCACGCCGACGGGAAGGGTACGCACGGCGTCGCTGTTGGTCACCACCAGAGGCCAGAAGTACGAGTTCCAGTGCGTGACGAAGGCGAAGAGTGCCACCGTGGTGATGGTCGGCTTGACAATCGGAACGAGTACATGCCAGAGCACCTGGAAGTGGTTGGCGCCGTCGATCTCAGCAGCGTGAATGAGGTCCTTCGGTACTTGCAGGAAGGCCTGCCGCAGGAGGAAAATGCCGTACGCGCTGGAGGCGAAGGGGATAATGAGCGCCAGGTAGGTGTCGTACCACCTCAGCTTGTTCATGAGCAGGAAATTGGGCAGGAAGGTGACCTGTGCGGGAATCATCATGGACATGAGGCACAGGGTGAAGAGCTGGTTCTTGAACTTGAAGTCAAAGTTGGCAAAGGCGTATGCCGCAGCCGTCACCAACGGCAACTGCAGGGCCAGCACACTGCCCGTCACGATGACGCTGTTCAGGAAGTAGCGCACGAGCGGAATCGACGCGAACGCTTCCCGGTACGACTCCAGGGTCGCCGGCCGCGGGATGAACTGCGGCGGGAACGTGGTGGTAGTGCCCGGCGCCTTCAGCGAGGTAACCAGCATCCAGTAGAACGGCACCACGAAGATCAGGGCGGCGAACACACCCACCAGGGCGCGGCTCCAGTCTCCCAAACGTCTTGCCAGCGGGCTCAACGAGACTCCCCCCTCAGTCGTAATGGACCTTCTTCTCGGCGTACTTGAACTGCAGCACCGTCAGGATCAGGATGATGAGGAACAGTACGGTGGAAGCCGCTGTCGCCTGGCCGATCTTGTAGAAGCGGAAGCCGTGCTGGTAGATGTAGAAGACCAGAACGGTCGTCGCATCCACCGGTCCGCCACCCGTCATCACGCGCACGCTGTCGAAGACCTGGAACGACGCGATGATCGAGGTCACGGTCAGGAAGAAGGTCGTGGGCGACAGGAGAGGAAAGGTGATCTTCCAGAACCGCTGGAAGGAGTTGGCGCCGTCGATCTTCGCGGCCTCGTGGAGTTCCTCCGGTATGGCCTGAAGGCCGGAGAGGAAGATGACCATGTCGTAGCCGATGGCCTTCCACACGGTGACGATGATGACCGAAAGGAGCGCCGTATCCACGCCGGCCAGCCAGCGGCTGGGCGGGAGTCCCACCAGGCTCAGCAGGTAGTTCAGCAAGCCGTGGTTCGGGTCCATCAACCAGAGCCAGAGCATGGAGATGGAAACCATGGAGACCACGTGGGGCGAGAAGATGGAGGCCTGAACCCAAGAGACCCAACGCTTCTGCGTGTTCAGCAGGAGGGCGAGCAACAGGGCGAAGGTGAGCGAGCCGCCCACCCTTCCGATGGTGAAGACCACCGTGTGCCACAGGGCCTTCAGGAACTCTTCCGAGGTGAAGATGGTGATGTAGTTGTCCAGCCCGACGAACGTCTTCTTGGGGCTGAGGAGGTTCCACTTCATGAAGCTCAGGTAAAAGGAATAGATGATGGGCCAGATGTCGAAGACCAGGAAGACGGCCAGGGACGGCGCAATCAGCAAGTACGGCAGCACCTTTCTCAGCCGGATGCTCGTGCGCGTGGGCACGGAGATCCGGGGCTGAACGGAAGTGGAAATGTTGGCCACGTGCGAACCTCCCTCCCTACAGCGTGGTGTTCATGGGCGACACCGGTCGCCGGTCAGCCAGGTCAACAGCGTGGACCCCCCGGCCCGGACCGGCGGCGCAGCCCGTCTCCTATTGCCCCGTGTTCATCCACTCGTCAAGCCGGATCACGCGGATCGTGTCCATCGGTGAAGCTGCACTTGACCGGTACTTCTGCGCCCCTGACTCGAACAGGAGGAACAGCCGGTTGCCATCGGTATCCACACCCTCAGACATGGGCGGTGCGATGATGGGATTCAGGTTCTGGGTGCGGTTGGTGCTGTCGAGGAACCAGACGGGCACCTCCTGGCCGCCCACCGTCACCCGTTGCTGCGGCTCGCCGTTCAGGTCGGGTCGCCGGTACATCGTAAGGCGGCTGTCGTTCCCCCGGCCGTAAGACTGGCTGGTGATGACCGTGTCATCCGTGAAGGTCATTCCCTGCACGGAATCAGGAATGGACAAGATGTAGCTGGGAATCGCCGGGCCGGACGCAGACTCCACGATCCGGTCTTCCGCGTCCAGCCTGTATCCGGCCGCCCAGGCGCTGTAACGGGAGCCGTCCGGACTGGTCAGCTTGTGGCTGGCATCGGTCGTGTAGTTGGGCTCCAGGTGAAACTCACCCACCCAGAGGATGCCGTCGTGGTACGTGGTGAACGAGGCCCGGGCCACGGTCTCCACAACCCCGTCGAACCGCACTCTGTCGCCGTGGTCCGCCTGCTCCAGGCTCTCCAGCGGCATCCACCACGCCTTGCCGTCCGACGAGACCCACAGGTGATTCTGGCTGATGGCCACACCGCCTGCGTGTCCCGTGTAGGCGCCGCCGTCGGGCTTGAGGAGGCTGACGGTCTTCACCTCCTGGCCGCTGGAAGCGTCGACGACGGAGAGCGTGCTGGGCTTGTTGCTGTCGTTGTAGCTGGAAATGATGAGCCAATCCTTGTCCTTCCAGTAGGCGATCCCCTGCGGGATGTGCCCCTCGTCCAGCCCGGGGATGAGCGGCCCTTCATCGCTCAGCTTCCAGAGCTGGGCGTAGAAAATGGCGTGCTTGCTGGTGTCGATCTTGTCGACCGCCGCCTGGTCCACGGAGGCAGCCGATTCCGCGCCCGAATCGGACGGCTCGGTGGCCGGCGGTGCACCGGCACAGGCAGCCAGAAGCACCGTGATAGGCAACACACCCACCGCCAGACCCAATCTCTTCCACCATGCCCGTGTCATCGGCATCATCTCCTGCCGGGGAGAAAACGAAAACCCGCACCAAGAGCAGCGGCCTTCCGACCGTGCTCATGGTGACGGGTTTCTCGTCATCTCTACCCAAGGTATTCGTTTGTGCTCTGTCCTCATTATACACGATGGGTCCGCCAAAGAAAAGGCTTTTCTCTGATGGATCATAATGCACACGGCGCTCAATCAATTTCATAAGATCAAAAGGAGTGCAGCCAACCGCGGGTACCGTGCCGCCGGTTCGGGGGTGATCGCATGGAGGTGGCCATCGCGGGGGCCGGCTATGTCGGCCTGACCTCCGCGGTCTGCCTGTGTGAACTTGGGCATCGGGTGCATCTGGTTGAAGTTGCTCCCGACCGGCTGACCCTGTTGCGGCGTGGGGAGTCACCCATCTTCGAACCCGGTCTCCCGGAACTGCTGCGCAAGCATCACGGCCAGGGCCTGACCGTCACCGACTCTCTGGAGGAAGCCGTCACCGCCGCAGACGTGCTGTTCGTGTGCGTGGGAACCCCGCCACGCCCCAGCGGAGCGCCGGATCTTCACTCCCTGAGGCGCCTCCTGGATACGCTGCGCCGCATCCCCCTCCGCCCCGGATTCATCGTCGCCCTGAAGTCGACCGTGCCTCCCGGCACCAGCCGGGAGGCGGCTCGACTGCTCCGCCACGGTAGTCTCCAACCCCGAGTTCCTGCGGGAGGGAACCGCCATCCACGACTTCTTCCACCCCGACCGCATCGTGATCGGCGCCGCGTCGCCCACCGCCGCCGAGCAGGTGGCCGCACTCTACCGGGGCATCGATGCGCCGGTGCTGTTGACCGGGTGGGAGGAAGCGGAACTGATCAAGTATGCGAGCAACGCCTTCCTGGCTGTGAAGCTCTCCTTCGCGAACGAGGTGGCCGCCCTGGCGGACAGTCTGGGGGCCGACGGCCTCACCGTACTCCGGGGCGTGGGGCTCGACCGGCGCATCGGCCCGCACTTCCTGGCCCCTGGCCCGGGCTACGGGGGCTCCTGCCTGCCCAAGGACCTGGCCGCGCTGCGCTGGACCGCCCGGCGCCGGCGGGTCCGCCTGGACCTGCTGCCCGCCGCGCAGCGGGCCAACCGGCGGCAGCGGGAGCGGGTGCTGGCCAAGCTGGGGCCGGTGGAGGGCCGGCAGATCGCCGTCTGGGGACTCGCCTTCAAGGCGGGTACCGACGACGTGCGGGAGTCGCCGGCGCTGGAAGTCATCCCGGCGCTGCTGGCCCGGGGAGCCCGGGTGACGGCCCACGACCCCGCCGCCCGCCACACGTTCGCTGCGGCTCTGGCGGCCGTCTCAGGCGGGCTCCCCGGAAGGCTCCGGCTGGTGGACGATCCGTGGGATGCGCTGCACGGCGCCGACGCCCTGCTGGTGCTCACCGAGTGGCCGGAGTACGCCGCCGCCTCGCCGGAGGAGATTCGCACCGCGCTGGCCGGCGACCTGGTGGTGGACGGGCGGAACCTCTTCGACCCGGAGGCCATGGCCGCAGCGGGCCTGCGCTACCGGGGGATCGGGCGCGACCGGGGCACACGTTGAGAACCCGGGCCGGCTGGAGCGATCGGGCCGGACCACGGGCAAGGCAAAACCCCGAGGGCAGTACCCTCGGGGCTTTCGTTTCATGTCCATCATATAGGCCTACTCGGTCTCGGCCTCGCCACTCTCCGGCTCGCCGGTCGCAGCGTCACCCGATGCGTCGCCTTCGTCGCCAGAGCCGTCGCCGCCGGAGGCCCCACCTGCAGCGTCAGCCTCCGCGTCACCGGAGCCGCCGCTTGCGAGGTCTCCGTCGTCGTCACCAGAGCCGTCACCCGAGCCGTCCCCGTCGCCGCCGTCAGCCGTCGCCTCCGCGCCGCCGGAGCCGTCGCCCGAACCGTCAGCTTCGTCCCCGCCGGAGCCGTCAGCAGCAGCTTCGGCGTCGCCGGAGGTGTCGCCTGAGCCGTCTCCCTCTTCGCCGCCGGAGCCGTCATCCGCGGCGTCGGCCTCGACGTCGCCGGAGCCGTCACCCGAGCCGTCACCCTCGTCGCCGGAACCATCGCCTGACCCATCTCCGTCGCCGGAGCCGTCAGCCATGGCGTCGGCCCCGCCATCACCAGAGCCGTCGCCCGAGCCGTCCCCCTCATCGCCGGAACCGTCGCCCGAGCCGTCACCCGACCCATCGCCGGAGCCATCGCCGGAGCCGTCACCCGAGCCGTCGCCGGCGGCGCCAGCCTCGGCGTCACCAGAACCGTCGCCCGAGGCATCGGCCTCGTCCCCGCCGGAGTCGCCGCCGGAACCGTCACCCGAGCCCTCCTCCTCGTCGCCGGTCGCCTGCAGCAAGTGAGCCTTGACCGGTTCTTCTGCATAGAGTGAATGCATATCCCGCTTCTCTTCTTCGACCAGGTCCATCAGACGGTCCGCCAAGTTCTCGAACTGCGTCATGCCCCCATCCCTCCGACGTGGTAGTGCGGTCCCTGCTGCGACCTGACGTTTCATCCTATGCCCGCCCGGCGCGTTCCGTCACCTGGTCCGGGCCGAGAGAGGGGCGTCACTTTGTGGAGATCTGCGATCTGGACCTGGGGCCAGACCCCTGGCCCCGGCTGGCAGAGGGCAGCGTGGCCGGCCGCCTGAGCTGGAACGGGGGTCCCAGCCTCGCCGTCTCTGTGCGCATCCGCGGCGCGCACTCCCGGAAGTTTCCCAAGCGTTCGCTGCAGGTGACTTTCCTGGGCGTGCGGATGCCGGACGAGCCGCCGGTCGGCCACACCGTGCGCCGCATCCATCTGAACGCGGACTTCGTCGACCCCACGCTGATGCGAACGGCGCTCTGCTACACGCTCTTCCCCAGGCTGGGCGTGGACGCACCGCGGTGGCGACACGTGCTTCTCACGGTGAGCGGCCAGCCTGCGGGCGTCTACGTCGCCCTGGAATCGGTGGACGCGGATTTCTGCCGTCGCCGGGGCTGGACAACCGGCCCGATCTTCTACGCTGTGAACCGCAACGCCAATTTCGGCCTCATCAGCCCTTTCACCCGCACGCTGAAGGAACCGCTGGAGAAGGGCTACTACGCCCTGGCCGGGGCTGACATGGAGCCGATCCGGCAGATGCTGATGGCCATCAACCTGGCCCCTCTGGAAGAGGTGCCTGCCGTTGCGGCCCGCTGGTTTGACCTGGACCGCTACCTGCACTGGGTGATCGGCGCGGTCTTCTTCGGCAACCGGGACGGCTTCCTGCACAACTACGCCCTCTACCTGGAGCCGAACGAGCGCCGCTTCCGCATCATCCCCTGGGATTACGACGCCACCTGGGGCATCGACATCCACGGCCGGCCGGCCCGGCTGGACCGGGTGCCGGTGACGGGGTGGAACAAGCTGTCCTACCGGCTCTTCCAACACCCGGAGGGGCGAACTCGCTTCCGCCGGGCCTTCACCGCCGCCCTGGACGGCCCCCTTTCCCCCGACGCCGTACTGCCGCTCATCGACCGGCTGAGCGGGCGGATGGCCCGGTGGCGCGACCGGGACCCCTACCTGGCCCGGGCGGACTTCCCCAGCGAGGTGGAACGCCTCCGTCGCTGGGCGGTAGAGCGCCGGGATCTGCTGCTGCGGCAGTTGGACGCGATGTAGAAATCTAGAGCCCGCGCCCAGATGCGGAACGCCCCCCAACACCGGGGGGCGTCCCAGCACTATTGCACGATTGAAACCCGCGAGACACCGCTGTAGCGGGAGAAGCGGGACACGGCCGTGGTCCTGCGAGGCGAAGGGGGCGGGGAGGACAGGCGCCTGCGGGCTGCGTTCAGCGTGGCCAGTTCGGGCTCGGGCTCCAGTTCGTCGGCGGTCTCCGCGCGATCCCGGGCCACCTCCTCTTCCTCCAGGTCGACCAACGGCGCCTGCTCGCCCGTGCTGGTTGACGAGTCGCTGGCGTCAGTGCTCAGCAAGTTGTCCTCCTCGTCCGCCTCGCCGTTGGCCAAGAGGTCGTAGGCCTTCACCCAGATGCGGGCCCGGCCCGTGGCCTCCAGGGCGATATGGGACTCCAGCGTCACCTCAATCCGGCCGCTGCGCACCTCTGCGGAGGTGCAGCGGACGCCTCCCACCAGCCGACCGCAGGTTTCCACTTCGCCCACCACCTGGGCCACCACGGGGACAGCGGCGGGCTCGGTATGCGTACAGGTGAGCCGCTCGACCCGGGTTCCGTTCCCGGTGTCGCACCAGACGTCGCAGAGGGCCGTCAGCTTCACCTCGGGTCCCTGCGCACCCGGCTCCACGGCCAGGGAGGTGTTGCTCACGTGAACCCCGAGCACGCATTCCACGCCTTCGGCTGGGGCGGAGTGCGACCAGACGACCCGCCGGTCCGTGCGCCCGACCACGGCCCGGGTCATGATCTCCTGCAACCGTATGCTGGACAAGTGTCTTCCTCCTCAGGGCTATGTTCTCGTATCAGGCTATGCCGGCCGGAAGGGTTGTGCGCCGCCCGGCGGGCAGAACCCGCCACGGTGCGCGCGGACCGGGCGGGCGCTCCTCACGCCCGCCCGGACAGCATCCACTGGTACTGTTGCCACAGCCCGTCCTCCAGCGGC
Organism: Symbiobacterium sp.; assembly: GCF_040797425.1. NCBI lineage: Bacteria > Bacillati > Bacillota > Clostridia > Eubacteriales > Symbiobacteriaceae > Symbiobacterium > Symbiobacterium sp. The sequence continues at coordinate 50,255 of NZ_JBFNEH010000013.1, forward strand.
GTCGAAGGCCGGAACCCAATCTCCTGCCACAGCCGCGTCGTGTCGGCGCGGGTCTCCCGCATCTCCCCCGGCGGAGCGGGCAGGTACTCCACCCGAACCGGCCGACCGGTGACGGCGGCGATCACCCGGATGGCCCGGCGCAACGTCACCGCGTGGCCGCCGCCCACGTTGATGGGCACCCCCACCACCGGGTTGAGGGCCGCCCGAGCCGTGGCGACCACGGCGTCGCCGACGTACGTGAAGTCCCGGAGTTGGCCGCCGTCGCCGTAGACCTGGATCGGCCGGCCGGCGAGGGCCGCGGCCAGCCAGCGGGAGAACGCCATGTCCGGCCGCTGCCGGGGGCCGTAGACCGTGAAGTACCGGAGCGCCACCCAGGGGACGCCGGCCGTGCGCCCGTACAGGTCGCACAGCCGCTCCGCCGCCAGCTTGGTGACGCCATACGGGGAGACCGGCAGCACGGGCCCGTCCTCCCGGGCGGGCATCGGCGCCTCGCCGTAGACCGACGAGGTGGAGGCCAGCACGAACTTCTTCAGCCCCCTCCCCCGGACCGCCTCCAACAGCCGCTGGGTCAGCTCGATGTTGCCCCGGCTGTAGGCGGGAAACTGGCTCCAGCTCTCCCGCACCCCCGGCTGACCCGCCAGGTGGATCACGTAGTCCACCCCGTCCAGGAGCGGCGCCAGGTCAATTTCCAGCAAGTCGCCCACCACGTCGGCACCGGGGCGGCGGTCCACCCCCACCACCGTGTGCCCGTCCGAGCGGAGGTGCTCCACCAGGTGCGACCCGATGAATCCCGCCGCCCCCGTCACGAGAAAGCGCGCCACCGCTCACCCCTCCAGTACTTCCAAGAGCTCCCTCGCAACCCGCTCCCAGCCGAATCCTGCCTCTGCCATGCACCGGCCCGCCGCGCCCAGGCGGCGGCGCAGGTCGGGATCATCCAGGAGCGCCTGAATGGCGGCGGCGAGAGCTTCGGCGCTGTGCCAGGGGCGCACCAGGAGCCCGTTGTGCCCGTCCGTCACCACCTCGGCGTTGCCCCCGCGGTCGGTGGTGACGATGGGCAGCCCGCAGGCCATGGCCTCGTAGTGCACCCGGGCCAGCGGTTCCTCCCACTGCGAGGCGCAGACGAAAAGGTCGCCCAGGCGGAAGTAGGCGTCCACCTCGTCGTAGGGAACGTATCCCACCAGGCGCACTGCGTCTCCCAGCCTCGAGGCCTGCTCCCGCACCGCCCGCACGTAGGAGTCCGTGTCGTCGTGTCCGTACCAGCGGGAGCCCACCTGTACCAGCACCGCCTCGGGATGGGTGAGGAGCACCCGTTCCATCGCCGCCAGGATCACGTGAATCCCTTTCTTCGGGGAGAGCCGGCCCACCGAGAGCACCACCGGCCGCCCGGTGAGCCCGAGCCGGGCCCGGAGCGCTTCCGACCGGGGCGACGGCCCCGGGCGGAAGCGTTCCAGGTCGACCCCGGAGCGGATCGTTCGGAGTTTGTGGGCGTGCTCCGGGTAGAGCCGGGCAGTGGAGATCCGGATGAAGTCGCTGATGGCCACCACGGCGTCCAGCCGGGCCAGGATGCGCCGCGCCTCGGCCGGGTCCAGCCGGTCAGGCGCGAGCATGGCGTTGTGCAGGGAGAGCACCAGCCTGGCCCCGGGTGCCGCCCGTGCGATGCGGCCGACAAAGGCGGGGCGGTTGAAGACCTCCACCACGTCCCACCGCTCGCCGGCCAGAAAGGCCGCCACCCGGTCGGCGTAACGCTCCGGCCCGCCTTCGGCGGAGAGGCGCACGTGCCGCACGGCGCCGGCTTCCTCGCACTCCGCCAGGGCGGGGTCGGTACGGCCGACCACCGTCACCTCGTGCCGGGTGGAAAGGTAGGGCAGTACGCCGGCGATATAGGTCTGGATCGCACCGCCCCGCACCGGCGGCACCGGCAGCTTCTCCGTGCACACCAGTGCGATGCGCATGAATCAGCCACGCTCCCAGACACTGCGGATGTCCGTCGCCACCCGGTCCCAGCTGTAGCGTTCCTCTGCCAGCTGGCGCCCCCGCCGCCCCATCTGATAGCGCAGGCCGTCGTCGTCCAGCAGCCGGAGCATCGCGTCGGCGAAGGCCCTGGGGTTTGCCGGATCCTCCACCACCACCCCGTTGCCCTGTCCCTGCACCACCTCCGGGTTGCCACCCCGGGCCGTGGTGATGATGGGCAGGCCGGCGGCCATCGCCTCGTAGTGGACCCGGGCCAGCGGCTCCTCCCACTGCGAGGCGCAGAGGAAGAGATCGCCGGTCGTGAACCACTCGTGCACCTGGTCGGCCGGCACGTACCCGGTGGAGTAGACCTTCACCGGCGCCCGGGCGGCCAGGGCCCGGACGTAGGCCACGTAGTCGCTGATGCGGTCCTCGCCGTACCACTTGCTGCCCACCAGCACGAGCACCGCCCCCGGGTACCGCTCGGCCACCGGGCCCAGGGCCCGCACCAGCACGTCAACGCCCTTCTTGGGCGAGATGCGCCCCACGTAGAGCAGCACCGGGCCGCGACCCAGCCCGTGCTCCGCCTTCAGCCGCTGCCGGATGCGCCGGGCCTCGGGGGTCCAGATGGGCAGGAACCGGTCCAGGTCGACCCCCGAGTAGATCGTCTGCACCTTGGGCTCAGCCTCGGGGTAGAGCGCCGCGACGCCGCGACCGATGAAGTCGCTCACGGTCACGATGCGCTCCACCTCGCCGATGGCGGCCCTCGCCTCGTCGGGGTCGATCTTCTCCGGGCGGAACATCTCGTTGTGGAGGCTCAGGATGATACGGCTCCCGGGCAGGACCTTCCGCACCGGCAGCACCAGGCGGGGCCGGTTGAACACGTGCACCACGTCGACCCGGTCCCGCAGCGGCTCCAGGAGCGTCAGCACCCGCTTGAGATAGAGCGGGAACGGGCCGCCCGGCACCCGCCAGTAGATCACGCCGTCCCGGGTCTCCCGCTCGGGCAGCTCCGGATCGGTAACGCCGACCACGCCCACCTTGTGGTGCTGGGCCAGGCGGGGCGCCACGGCGTGGATATAGGTCTGGATCGCGCCCCCCCGCACCGGCGGGACGGGCAGCTTCTCGGTGGAGATCATCAGGCAGCGCACGGCGCGGTCACCTCCTCCGCTTCAGGCCGAGCTCCGCCAGCGCCCGCTGCTTGCGCTCGTCCGTCACGAGAAGCCGCTCCAGCGCCGCCACCATGGTCCCGTCCAGCATCGCCGGGTTATAGAGCACGTCCTTCACCAGCTTGTAGAACTCGTTGGGCAGCAGCATGTCGATCAGCATCACCTGCAGGGCGGCGGGCTCCAGCGGGTTCGCCTCGCTGTACGCCCGGATCATCGCCTGCATCCAGCTCACGTCCCAGTCGCCCCGGTCGTCCATGGTTCCGGTGATGAGCTTTCTCAGGTCCCGGAAGGCCAGGTCAAAGGCCACGCCGTCCAGGTCGATGATCCACACCTTGCCGTCGGGCCCGATCTGGCCGTTGGACCAGCCGTAGTCCTGGTGCGCCAGCCCCCAGGCCTGCTCCCCCCGGGCGGCCAGGTCCCGGTAGGCCGATGCCTCCAGGAGCCTGATCGCCTCGTCTGCCTGCCCGCGGAACCGGGGCAGTACCTCCAGGAGCAGGGGAGCGGCCGGCATGTCGCGGTAGGCCCGCGCCAGGTGCTCGAACCAGTCGAGCTTGGTGCGCAGTTTCTGGTAGACCTTGGGCCACCGGTGGAGCCGGCTGGCGTAATAAGCTTCCTCCGGGGGACGGTAGCCGCGGGAACGGCGGTGGAACTCGCCCAGCCCGTAGCAGAGCATCTGCGGGCCGTCGATGGTCTCCTTCGGGGCCTGGCGCAGGCCCTGAATCCACTCGGCCACGATGAACATGCGCCCGCCGGTGAGGGTGTAGAGCTTCCCGTCGCGGGTGGGCACCAGCGGTGGTACCCGGGCCTTCTGCTTCACCAGGTACTCCTGGGCGCCGATGGAAAACAGGTTGCGCTCGAAAGGCCTGTGCAGGAGCTTCAGGGCCCGGGGGCCCCGGTCGGTCTCGATCTTCCAGATGGCACCCCAGCCCTTCTCGGGCTTGGTGGCAGCCACCGTCATGCTGTGGACCTTCATATCCCAGGCCCGGGCGGCCTGCTCGGCCAGGGCCAGGATCTCGGGCGGGACCTGCTCGCCCGCCTGCGCTTCGTCCTCCTCGTCCGCATTCGCCAGGGCCGCCGCGGCCCAGGGAGGCGGGAACCAGCGTCCGGTTGGCGGCCAGAGGTCTCGCGGGGCCGCTTCCCCGCCGATGATCTGCACCGTGATGGTGGAGGGCACGAAGATGTCGGCGTTCGGGTTCAGGTAGACGGAAACGGGTTGCTGATTCACCGGATCACCTCCGCGGTTGCCGCCGCTGCTGCGGGATCAGCAGGTGCGCGTCGTCACCCACCACCAGCGCGGCGGGGTGCCCTGCCCGGGCCCACACGTGAGCGCCGGCCCCCACCACCGAATCGGCCAGGTGGAGCGCCGGCCCCTGCAGTCGACATCCGGGCAGGAGCACCGAGTTCGCCACCGTCACCCCCGCCAGGATGGCGCCGTCGCCCACGCTGGTGGAGGGGCCGATCTCGCTGTCGGTCACCCGGCAGCCGGCCCCGATCACCACGGGCCCCTTCAGCCGGACCCGGCGCAACTCCGCACCGGGCCCCACCTGCACCGGGCCCTCGATGGCGACTTCCGCCAGCACCGCCGAGGGGTGGATGTTGGCGGGCAGAGACGCCAGCAGGCGGGCGTTGGCCGTCAGCAGGCCCGCGGCGCTGCCGGCGTCCTCCCACCAGCCCGTGAGGGTGTGGCCGAGCACCAGGTGGCCGTCGGCCAGCAGCCGCGCGACCGCGTCGGTGATCTCCAGTTCGCCGCGGTGCGACGGTCGCAGGCCGGCGATGGCCGCGTGCACGGCGGGGGAAAACAGGTAGATGCCGGCCACAGCCAGGTCTGACGGCGGATCGGTCGGCTTCTCCACAACGCCCACCACCCGGTCGCCCTCCAGGGTGGCCACCCCGAACTCGCGCGGGTTCGGCACCCGGTGCAGCGTGAGCAGGGCGGCCGGAGCGGCCGCCTGGAAGCGCCGGATGGCGGGGGTGATATCGGCGTCCGTCAGGTTGTCGCCCAGGTAGAGCAGGAAGGGCTCATCGGCCAGGAAAGGGCGGGCCGTCGCCACCGCGTGGGCGATGCCCCCGGGCTCGGCCTGCAGGATGACGTGCACGCGCTGGCGGGGCCACCGCTGCACCGCGTCGCTCAGTTCCTGCTGGCCGGGCCCCACGACCACCCCGATCTCTTCGAAGCCGAACCTTGCCAGATAGTCGAAGACGTGTTGCCAGATCGGTCGGCCGGCGACGGGAAGCGCCGCCTTCGCCCGGGTATGGGTCAGCGGTCGCAGGCGGCTTCCCCGCCCGGCGCAGAGGACCAGGGCTTTCACACGCACCCCCTGCCTTTCCTCCTACCACGGTATGCACCGGGGCAGAGCGAGGTTTACGTAATGGCGGGAGGGCGGAGCCGCGTCAAGAGGAACGGCCCGTGGCGCCTGCCACGGGCCGGTCGGGAACAGTGTCATGCCTCGGGGACGTGATCCTCCGCCCGCACCCAGTAGCGAGTGAGGGCCCTGGCCTCCACCGCCACGGTGGCGGCGAAGTCGATATGGATGGTCTCCCCCTCCACCCGCACGCCGGTGGCGCGGGGCGCCCCCACCAGGCGCAGGTGGTAGCTGGGCTCGCCCACCAGTGTGCCCCTGAGCGGAACCGACACCTCCTGCACGGCCTGGGAGTGCGTGCTCAGAACCGTCGTGCCATCGGTGCCGAGACACCACAGGTCGGCCTCCAGCGTGATGTCAGCGTGGGGAGCGTTGCCCTCCATCCGCAGCCTGCAGTCGGACTGCCCGACGCGCACACCGAGGATCTGCGAGACGTCCGGGGCGGAGAGCTCGTGTGTCCAGGCGAGCGAAGCCTCGCCCCGGCCGACGACGGCCTCCGAGATGATCTCCAGGAGCAACGGGCCACCTCCTTCCGGGCCGGGACACGACTGCGTCTGCTTCAGCCTATGCAGCGGCCCGTCGCCCGGCGCTGGTCCCGTTCGTCCAAATATTACGTAACATCGCATAAGGGAGGACCAACCGTGCTGCTCACGCCCCGCACTGAACTGGAAAGCCGCATCCGGCGCCTCCAGGCCGCCCTCGCCCGGCAGGGGCTGGAGGGGGCGCTGCTGCACAGTACCACGTCTCTCCTCTACTTCGCCGGCACAGCCCAGCAGAGCCACCTCTGGGTGCCGGTGGAGGGCGAGCCCCGCCTCCTGGTCCGCCGGGTGTTGGAACGGGCGCGGCGGGAGTCTGCCCTGGCGCAGATCGAGCCGCTCACGAGCCTGCGCTTCCTGGCGGATCACCTGGGCGGCGCCCGCCGCATCGGGATGGAGCTGGACCGCCTGCCGGTGGCGCAGTTTGAGGCCTACCGGCGCTACCTGCCCGGTGTCGAGGCCGTGGACGTGGGGCCGGCCATCCGCCTGCTGCGGTCGGTGAAGTCGCCATGGGAGGTGGAGCGCATCCGGGCCGCGGCCCGGGCGGCCGACGAGACCTATCGGGCCCTGTTCGATGTCCTGCGCGAGGGGATGACGGAGCTGGAGCTCTCGGTGGCGGGCGAGGCCGCCCAGCGGCTCGCCGGCGCGCAGGGGATGATCCGGTGGCACGCCCACAACGCGTTCGAGTCGCCGCCCATGATGGTGCTGGCAGGCGAATCCGCCCTCGCCTTCTCCTTCGCCGACACGCCCTTCGGCGGCGTGGGCCTCACGCCAGCCGCACCGTACGGGGCCAGCCAGCGCGTCATCCGCCGGGACGAGCCCATCTGTGTGGACTACCCCACCGTGGTGGACGGCTACGTGCACGACCAGACCCGCACCCTGGTGATCGGACGGCTGGCGCCCGACCTGGTGCGGGCCTACGAAGTGTGCCGGGAGATTCTGGCGGAAGTCGCCGGCGCGGCCCGGCCCGGCGCCACCGGCGAGGAACTCTGGGAGCGGTCGGTGGCCATCGCCCGACGGGCTGGGCTGGAGGAGCACTTCATGGGCTGCGGCGAGAATCGGATGCGCTTCGTCGGCCATGGGGTGGGGCTGGAGTTGGACGAGTGGCCGGTGCTGGCCCCGAAACAGCGGCAGCCGCTGGAGGAGGGGAATGTGATCGCGGTGGAGCCCAAGTTCTTCTTCCCCGCCCGCGGCGCGGTGGGGCTGGAGTCGACGTTCGTGGTCACCCCGGCAGGGGCGGAGCGGGTCTCCATCACGAGCGAAGAGCTGGGCGTGAAACCCTGAGAGGAAGTCGCGGGCGGCGGCCCTACCCGGCGCGGACAGGAACCAGGAGCACCCGCGCCCGCATGCCGCTCCGGCCCTCCGGCAGGGCCAGCAGCAGCCGGGCTGGACCGGCAATAGCGCTGTCGGACGCAGTATCTGCCGGGCTGGCCGGTTCGGGGCTCGCACCGGGGGCACATCCGACCAGGAGCAAGGCCAGCAGTGCGGCAGTGACACGTCGCAGCATGGGCATCACCCTCCTCCCTTCATCATGACCGCGGCCGATTACGCAAGTTCCGCCTCATTGTTCGGAATCGTTGAACACACCGGGTCTGCCAACAGGAAGGGAGGCCCCCTGCTGCCAGGGGGCCTCCCTCCGCGTAACTCACGCCAGCCAGAGGGCCGGTGCGTTCTCTCTAACGCCGCTGCAGCGCCTCCCGCAGCACGTCGATGAGGTACTCGCGGCGGACGCAGTTTTCAAACGCAAACGCCTCATGGTGCATGGCTCGAATCTGCTCGGCGGTCATGTCCTGGAACAGGCTCGCGTAGACCGGTGCGAGCGAACCGGCCAGCAGCCCGTAGACCGCCTTCAGCCCCAGCGCCTTCCGGAGCGCGGCCATGTCGAGGCTGAACTCGTTCAGCTCGGCCACCATCAGGTCCAGCACGTGGCCGGCCCAGGTCATGAGCAGGCCGCCCTCCCGGGAGGTCCAGGCGTCGGTGCCCAGCCGCCGCTTGGCCTCCAGGATGGGCCGGATGCGGCGCATGTACTCGCTCTCGGCCCTCGGCACCACCAGGCCCTGGACGTCCACGTCCTTGTAGGTCCAGATCGTCCAGTGCTGCTCGTACTCGTGGAAGACCGAAAGCTGGTCCCGCAGGGCCGCAAGCCGGGCCAGGTCGGGGTTGGTGGGCGATGCGGCGCCGCCGTCGAAGAGGGCGCCGAACTCGCCCACGAGGCAGGGCAGGTTCCGCTCCAGGATCCAGCGGTTGACCCGCCGGAACTCCTGTTCCATGTACGCCCGGTCGGCCCAGACGCCATCCACCCGGCCGGGGTAATTGCGGGCCCGGTGGGTGGGGATGGTGTAGTTGTGGGAGCAGATGACGACGTTGTCGTCAGCCGGCGGCTCCATCCCTTCGAAGTCCCGGCTGTAGTTGTTGCCGTCGATAAAGAAGATGTGGCGGCGGTCCACCTGCCGGATGGCCGGGATCCACTCCCGGTACAGCCGGTTCAGGTGCCCGATGGTCGGGGCGGTGGGCTCGTTGAGCAGGTTGTACCCCGCCACGGCCGGCTCGTCTTTGTACCGCTCCGCAATGTGCAGCCAGAGGTTCAGGGCCCGCCGCTGGAAGTCCCGGTGCTCCCATAGGAGTGCGACGCCGTGCGGGTTGTCCGAGTGCCAGTCGGGGTTCTGCCAGCCCGGCGCGGCGTGGAAGTCGAGAATCACGTGGATGCCGTACTGCTTCCCCAGCGCGATCACCCGGTCCAGGTGATGGAAGCCCTCCGGGCGATACTGCCCCGGCGCGATGTCATCCTCGAAGTGCCGGTAGTTGAAAGGCACCCGCACCACTGTCACGCCGATCTCCCGCAGGAATCGGAAGTCGCCCTCCGTCACGAAGGCGTCCAGGAGGCTGCCGAAGAACGCCTGGTAGCGCTCCTCACCCAGCGCCTCGCAAACGGCGGCCCGCAGGGTGCTCTCTGCCCCGGGATAGCCGGTGATGAAGTTCTCCATGTTGAGCCAGCCGCCCAGGTTGACTCCCCGAAGGAACACCTTCTCGCCGGATTCGTTCACAATATGCTTGCCGCGTACCTTAAGGAACTGCATGGGTCTGGCTCCTCCTCCCCGTGCCCTCAGCCCTTCACGCTGCCCGCGGTGAGGCCGGCGATCAGGTGGCGCTCAGCGAACAGGTAGAAGACGATTGCCGGCAGCATGGAGAGCGTGACGAGGCCATCACCAGTGCCAGGTTGGTCGAGTACTGGCCCTGGAACTGCATCACGCCCAGCGGTAGCGTCCACAGCCGGTCGTCGTTCAGCACGAGCAACGGCAGCAGGAATCCGTTCCAGCTGCTCACCATCGCCAGCATGGAGACGGCGGCGAGGGCCGGCCGAGAGAGGGGCGTGAGCACCCGCCAGTAGAAGCCGAGGGCGGTGCAGCCGTCGATCGCGGCGGCCTCCTCCAGCTCCACCGGGATCGCCCTGAAGTAATCGCGCAGGATCAGGATGTTCATCGGCAGGCCGAAGGCCGCCTGGGGCAGGATGACGCCCCAGAGGCTGTCGATGAGCCCCAGCTGCCTCAGCAGGATGTAGAGCGGCAGCGTGGCCACCGTGAGCGGAAACAGCATGCCGAGGATGAAGAAGTTGTAGGTGAGCCGGCTGCCCGCGAAGGAGTACCGGGCCAGGACGAACGCCGCCATGCTCGAGACCAGGACGGTCACCACCACAGTGGCCACGGTGACCACCACGGAGTTGCCCATCTGGCGCCAGAAGCTGGGGCTGGACAGGATCCCGCCGTAGTTGGACGAGATAAACGGGTTCGGAAGGCCGAAGGGGTCGAGCATGAGCTGGCCGTTGGTCTTGAAGCCGTTGATGGCCGTGCTGACCAGCGGGATGAGCACGAAGAGCGCCACGATGGAGGCGACGAGCACCCGGACGACGAGCGAAGCGTCGACCCTCTGCTGTCGCTGGCCTGTCTGCTTGTGCACCGCGCCTTGCCTCCTTTCGTGTCAGTCCGCGACCCGGGCGGCCGAGATGTCGCGCTTCATGACGAACTTCTGGTACAGCAGCGAGAAGGTGAGGCAAATGGCGAAGAGCACGACCGCCACCGCGCTGCCGTAGCCGAGGTTGAAGCGCTGGAAGCCGTACTTGTAGAGGTACGTCACCATCGTCTCCGTGGCGTTGACCGGACCACCGGTGGTCATGACCCAGATGAGGTCGAAGAACTGCAGCGAGCCCACCACCGAAAGGTAGATGGTCAGCCGGATGGTGCTGCCCAGAAGCGGCAGCGTCACATACCGGGTCGCCTGCCATCCGTTGCAGCCGTCGATGAGGGCGGCCTCCTCCAGTTCCACCGGGATGTTCTGCAGACCCGCCATGTAGAGCACCAGGTGGTAGCCGAAGTACTTCCAGGTGATCGCCACGAAGATGGCGTACAGCGCCACCTTGGGGTCGCTCAGCCACGACTGGGGCGGCACGCCGATGAGGTTGAAGAAGGCGTTGACCAGACCGGAGCGGGGGTTGTAGATCGCCCGCCACATGACGGCGGTGGCCACGTCCGCCAGCACGTAGGGCAGGAAGAACACGGTGCGGAAGAAGGTCTTGCCCGGGAGCTTGCGGCCCACGAGCAGCGCCAGGGCCAGCGCCATGGGCAGCTGGAGCAAGAGCGAAAGACCCGCGATGATCAGGTTATGGCCGACCGCGGCGCGGAAGATGGGGTCGGCGAGGACCCTGCGGTAGTTCGCGAACCCCACCCACTTGGTCAGCGGGCCCAGGCCGTTCCAGTCGTAGGCGGAGTAGTGGGCCGCCTGAACGATGGGATACAGCACGAACATGGTGTACAGCACCAGCGGAGGAAGTCCACGGCCTCGGGCGGAGCGTTTACACCAACGGCGATGCAGTCGCCGCCGCCCAGCGCATCCGTGGGATCGCCGGCGCCGCCCTCCACCGCCGGGAAGGGGAACCAGCCGATCTTGTCGCCAGGGCCAACGCCGTCGGCAGCGTAGTCCTTGAACTGGTAGAACGCCCAGTGGCCCTGCAGCACCATGGCCGCCAGCTCGTTCGCCACGTTCGTGGCCTCGTCCCCCTGGTTGGCGCTGAGGAAGCCATCCTGGAAGGGCTGCTTGGCCACCAGTTCCTGCAGCTTCCGGCCGGCCTCCACAAAGGACTCGTCGGCGAAGGAGCCACCGTTCCTGGTGTAGGCCTTCTCAAAAGCCTCCTTGCCGCCCATGCGCAGCGCCAGGTACTCCCAGTAGAAGGCACCCTGCCACTTGTCGCCCTCGCCGAGGGAGATGGGCGTGATGCCCGCGGCCTTCAGCTTGTCGATGGCCTCAAGGAACTCCGTCCAGGTCTTGGGCGGCTCGTTGATGCCCGCCTTGGCGAACAGTTCCTTGTTGTACCAGAAGCCGACCATGCCGATGTTCACCGGCACGCCGTAGTACTTGCCGTCGACGGCCATCATGTCGGCGTTGGCGATGGAATCAATCCAGCCGTCCTTCTGCAGTTCGGCGGTGATGTCCTTCACCAGGCCGGCTTCAACATACTCCCGCAGGCCGCCGCCGCCCCAGCTGTTGAACAGATCGGGCGGGTTGTTGGACTGCATGGCAGTGGCGATCTTCTGTTTGAACGCTTCGTTTTCGAGAACCGTGATCTCGATCTTCACATTGGGATGCTCTTTCATGTAGGCCTCTGCGATGGCGTTCCACTTCTGCTCGGGTCCGCCGGTCCACAGATGCCACCAGGTAATCGTGACCTGATCCCCGGAGCCGCTCTCAGAGCCAGAACTGGTTTGGTGGTGTTGAGGTGCCGCCAGTGCTGGGAGCCGGAGTTTGAGTGGACTGTCCGCCCTGGCCGCCGCAGCCTGCCACGAGGCTGACGATGGTCAGGATGGCCAGCAGGGTCGGTACCAATCGCCGGATCCTCGAAACCATGGAGTGCACCCCCATCTCGTGAGTTCTTACTCTGATGGTTGTTGTGTCTCACACACCGGCCGGCTTCCGCGAGGGAACGGAACCGGCCAGAGACAGGCCAGCGTCGGGTTACGGCATCAGCGCCGGGCGTACAGGTCGACGATGCGGCGCTCGTACGCCTCGTCCAGGCCCAGGGCCTTGAACACGGCCGTGTACGCAGCCACGGCGTCGGCCCGCTCGTGGGCGGCTGCCAGCTCCTCGTCGCCGATCTTCTCGGCGATGTCGCTGATGAACTGCCACTGCAGCACGCTCCGCCGGACGGCCGCCACCGGATCCTCGGTGTACGGGAAGAGGTCCAGGCCCAGCCACTCGCCGTTCGCGCCGTACTTCACCTGCTGCAGCACCTTGGCCAGCTCCACGGTCTGCCAGAAGAAGCTGGCGCCGACCATGTTGTCGTCGTCGAAGGCACCCCAGCCTGAGTTGCCGTGCTGGTGGCCCAGCAGGCCCTCCCGGGCCAGCAGGGCGGCGTACTCAGGCAGCGGCTCGTTGTTCATGATCAGGTGCTGCCAGTCCATGTTGATCTTCAGGTTGCGGGTGTCGGTGCCCATCTCGGCGATCTTCTTCACGATGAACATCGCCGAGGCGACGTTCCGCATCAGGATCTGCATGGCCGGCTCGCTGTTCTTGTGCTCCAGGAGGTAGATCACGTTCTTCTTGTTGGCGTGCTCCACCGTCTCCTGGATGCCCTCCAGGAACCAGCCCCAGGTGGTGGCATAGTCGCGCTGGAAGGAGTAGTTGTAGCCCTCATTGCCCGGCCAGTAGATGAACCGCGCGCCCACCTCGGCCGCCATGTCGATGGCCCGCTTCATGTGGGCCACTGCCTCACGCCGCTTGCCGGGATCGGGGTTGATCAGCGCGCCCAGCTGGAACCGCGGGTTCGGCACCAGGCCGTAGCAGATGGTGGCAATGCGGTGGTCGCGTCCCAGCACCGTCCGGATCTGCTCCAGGTTCCGCTCGTCAATCTCGGTCTCGTAATGGAACTCGTAACCCTTCACCAGGGGGCCGAGCCCGTCCACCGCCCGCTTCAGTCGCTCCACGACGTCGAGGTCGGCCACCTCAGGATGGTAGCCGCCCGGCATGAAGCGTGTCGGAGAGATACCGAAAGCCCAGATGCCCACACTGGTATTCCACGTGTACGTCATGTCCCGACATCCTTTCTGGCGATGAACTACTGCAGGCCTAAACTTCGTTCGACGGTCCACCAAACTATCCGTGGTAAAGAATACTCCACGCGAAGGAGAGTTCCTCCTGCCAGAGATGTACTTTTTCTCATATTTCCGAGGGAGTCTCTTCCGGGCTACCGGGCCTGGTCCAGCCAGAGCACGGCCGTGACGAGGCGCGGGTAAAGCCTGCTGCCACGGTCGGTGCCGGTGTTACTCCACACCTGGTCGGTGGCGGCCTGCATGGCGCACCCCTCCGTCTGCCAGGAGGCATGGACCCGGTCCCATTCCTCCGACCGGTCACCGAAGTCGAAGCCCAGCACCCGCTCCGCCACATACTGGCAGAGGATGATCTTGCTCACCCAGGTGTTCTCACTGGTAGAGGAGAGCTTCCAGCCGCCCGAGGTGGCGTCGATGCAGACGCCGGGGCGCAGCACCGTCGCCAGGTGCGTCTTCAGGGCGGAGATCAGGCGGCCGAACCGGCCGTTGGGACTGACGGCGTCATCGTCACCCAGCATGAAGGGGTAGATCAGCCCCTCGATGGCCGGGATGATCCGGGAGGTGTTCCCGCCCTCGAACACGGCCGGGATGTACCCCTCCTCCGGGATGAACTTGGAGGCCACGGTGGCCGCCGCCCGGGCAGCCTGGTCCTCGGCCTTCGCCGCCTCCGCGGCCAGCCCCAGGCGCCGGAAGACGCGGCCCAGGCAGACGTAGGCCGCCCAGGTCTTCATGGCCAGGTAGAGATTGTTCCGGCTCTGCCCCAGGCTCGCGTCGAGGCTGTCATAGGTGGTGATCTCGCTGCTGTTGCCGCACCGGTCGCTGTCGGCGTCCATGATGCCGTCGCCGTTTCGGTCCCGCGCCACGAGGCTTGCCAGGCAGTCCCGGAAGACCGGCGCCGCCTCCCGCAGCCAGCCCTCATCGCCCGAGAGCAGGCCGTACAGGGAACCGGTGAGAATCCAGTTGTCCAGCTGCTCGTGGCTCATGTAGCTGAAGCAGCCTTTGATGTTGGTCCGCTCGTAGGAAGAATGGCCCGGCGGGGTGAAATGATTGGCAACGCACATGTCGTGCGTGAAGGCGATGCCGCCGGGGTAGAGGTTCCCCTCCCGGTCCTTCACCTTGTCGGTGTAGGAGTACCGGGCGACGAACAGGTCCAGGTTGTTGCGTACGGTCCAGGGATGGTACCGGAGCTCCCAGTAGACCTGGTCGACCGTCAGGTCGAAGGTGTTCATCATCTGGTACTCGCCCTCGTTCACCACCCAGATCAGCCGGCCCTGCTCGTCCATGAGCAGTTCGGTGTTGGCCAGGTAGCTGTGAGTGAAGTGGGCCAGCATGAACTTCCGGTACCGGTTGAGAGGTGCACGCTCCAGCTCTTCGTCCCGCTCCCGGGCCAGGGCCAGGTAGCGCTCGCGGTGCTCCAGCACGTACGCCGCCACCTCCTCCACGCTCCGGAAGAGCGCGGTGTAGGCGAACCGGGCTGGAATGCCGGTGGTGACGATCCCGCCCTGGTAAGTGGCCAGCGCCAGGGTGTAGGTGCGCTTCTCGCCCGCGGGGACGGTGAAGACCAGCCCGCCCTGCGTGCCCAGCCGGTTGATGATCGGCTCGCCGTAGAAGGCCGGCTCGACGATGTCCCAGTGGAGCAGTTCCTGCGCCTCGGGCGTGGGCAGGCAGGCCACCGCCACGGACGTGCCCGTGCCCGCTCCCAGCAGGGCGCCGGACGTCACGTCGGAGAGCACGCGCCGCATCCCGTCCATGGCGAAGATCAGGCGGGCCGGCTCGTCTGACGACCGGTTGTCGAGCGTGATCTCGGCCAGGATCGCCGGAGCGAGGTGGAAGCGCCGCTCGGCCTCGTCCAGCGTCTCCAGGGGCGGAACCGGCCCGAAGGGGGTCACCAGCCGGAAGGTGAGGTCGCCGGCCTGCCACGTGTCGCCCGCCCAGGTCATGGTGCGGGTGATCTCCCGGGGCTGGAAGGGCAGAACGTTCATCTGATTGGCGTCGTGCCGCGGGTCGGTGCCCACGAACGCGGCGGCGCCCTTTCCACGGCCGGAGCCGCTGAAGAACGGCAGCAGGCGGCCCAGCTGTCCCGGACGGGCGTAGCCGATGTAGACGTTCCAGTCGGGCGGGTGGACATCGCTCAGCGCAAAACCGCCGCCCCGACCGTAGAAACCCAGGCAGAACGACGCGTAGGCCCCCCACGGGCTGTGGTGCGCATAGAACGAGCTGGACTGCACGCGTACAACCTCCTTCTCCTTACGAAAATCGCGGGGATAACTTTGTTTGAGTGGTAGCCAAACTCTCTGGGTTGAAGTATTATAAACCTGTCTCCATTTTCCCTGCCGCGACGGCGAAAATGGGGAATCCGTCCTACGGACATGGCGGAAGGGGCTTCCAAACGTAAGGAGGTGACCCTTTTCGTGGTGAGAACAGGCGATTCGGCGATGGTCAAGCAGCTCAACAAGTCGATCGTCCTTAACTGCATTCGTCGCTCCTCTCCGATCTCGCGCACGAGTATTTCGCGCATGACCGGGCTGAACAAGTCCACGGTGTCTGTCTTGACGGCCGAATTGCTGACGGAAGGCCAGATTGTCGAGCTGGGCACAGGCCACTCGACGGGCGGGCGCCGCCCCAAGTTGCTCAGCTTCAACGGCCGGGTCGGCCTGGCCCTCGGTATCGAGGTCGGGGTCACCTTCCTGCGCGGCGTGCTCTGCGACCTGACGGGCAACATCCTGGCCTCTCACCAGGTGCCCATGCCCCCCGGGCGGTCGGTAGAGGCCGCCCTGTCGGCGCTGGTGCAGATGGCGCAGCAGCTCATGAAGCAGGCCCCCAAGACGCCCATGGGGGTCCTGGGGCTCGGCGTGGGCGTGCCCGGCGTGGTGGACCGGGACCAGGGCACCGTGCTGCTGGCGCCCAACCTGGGCTGGCGTGACCTGCAGCTCCGGACGCTGCTGCAGCAGAGCCTCGGCCTGCCTGTCTTCCTCGAAAACGAGGCGAACGCCGCCGCCCTGGGCGAGAAGTGGTTCGGAGCAGGCAGCGGCGTTCCCAACATGCTCTACGTCAGCGTCGGCACCGGCATCGGCACCGGCGTGATCTTGGGCGGCCAGCTCTTCCGGGGCGGGCACGGCCTGGCCGGCGAGGCCGGCCACATGGTGCTGGAGGCCGGCGGCCCCCCCTGCAACTGCGGCAACCGGGGCTGCTGGGAGCTTTACGCTTCCGAGGCGGCCCTGCTCCGCCGGCTGCGGGACGTGTCGCAGGATGCCGAGACCATCTACCAGCTCGCCTCCCGGGGCGATCCCAGGGTGGTGACCGCCATCAGCGCCGTGGGCGAGTATCTCGGCATCGGGCTGGTCAGCCTGGTGAACATCTTCGACCCGGACCTCGTGGTCATCGGCGGCCCGATGGCGCGCTGCGGCAAGTGGCTCATCAACCCGGCGGAGCGGGTGCTCTCCGAACGGCTGATGCTCCGCCGCGCCCGCAACCTGCACATCACCGTGGGCACCCTGGGCGAGAACTCCTGCGCCCTGGGCGCTGCCTCGATCCTCGTGGAGGCGCACTTCAGTTCCGGTGGAATGGTCGTATAAGGCTTGTGGCACAAAGACGGAAGGGGTCGCGACTCGGGTCGCGACCCCTGTTGCTTGCACCCGTTGCCTGCGCGAACCGCCGCGCCTGATCAGTCGTCCCCCGCCGGGCTGAGGACCCGGGACCGCGCGGCCATCAGCTCGGCCCACTCGGCCTCCGAGAGCGGCCGGTCGAAGGAGCGCAGCTGCGCCAGGCGGAAGCCCAGCTCGCCGGCCCAGTGCCGGAGCTGGCGGATCATGGGCAGGTTGAGGTCAGTGCCCAGCGAGGTGTCCTCGTAGTGGTGCATCAGGCCCAGGATCATCGTCTCGGCCATGCAGGCGTAGGCGAGGCCCCGCTCGAAGCCGAAGTACCAGCCCAGGTCGGGCCGGCCGGGCACCTCCACCACCCCGCCGTCGATCACCAGCACGTCGGGGCGGGCGTCCTTCACGGCCCGGGAGACATTGGGCGGGCGAGAGATGTCGCAGACGGCGGCACCGAACTTGAGGTTGGCCGGCGTCACCAGGTCCTCGGCGCTGGAGGTGGCGGTGACCACCAGGTCGGCCGATGGGAGTGCGGCGTCAATCTCCGTGGTGATCGCCAGCGCCCCCGCCTCCTCCAGTCGCCCGGCGAGGCCCTGCCACGCCTCCGGCGCCGCCCCCTCCTCCGGCAGCGGGCCCAGCGCAATCAGCCGGTGGCCGATGGTGCCCGGAGCGAACCGGTGCCCCTCCCGCGCCAGGCCGGCCAGGTGGGCGATGGCGTCGCCCGCCACCTTGAGCAGCCGCCGCCGGCTGGCATCGGGGTGACTCGGGTTGCCGATGAGCACCAGCCGCCCCACCCCCTCGGCCAGCAGGATCGCGGTGGCCCGGCCGATGGAGCCGGTGGCCCCGACCACGGCGATGGTCGCCTCGGGCAGCCGGGTGCCCAGCCGCTCCACGGCCATGTAGACGGCCTCCACGGCCGAGACGACGGTGTACGAGTTGCCCGTGGTAAGGGGTACGCCGGCGTCCTTCAGGGAGAGGCCGCCGCGGGTCACCACCGAGGTGTAGGCCCCGAGGCCCACCAGCCGGGCGCCGCGCTTCTTCGCGATCTCCAGGGCGGCACGCACCTGGGCCACCGCCTCCGCGCGGGGCAGGGCCATCAGCTGCTCCGCGGTGCGGGGGACCACCACGAAGTCGATGAAGACCCGGCGGCCGTTCTGGCCCCGCACGCGGGCAGATCCGGCCACGAAGGGCTCCAGCAGATCGTTGAAGCGCTCGGACAGCCGGGCGAGCTCATCGGTGGAGAACACCTTGAACGACTCGTCCATCTCCGGGTAGTTGCGCAGATCCACCGGGTGGACGAGGAACGCCACCCGCCCCTCGGCGGGGTCGCCGTCGGGCTCGGGCAGCAGCCTCGGTGCGGGGGCCGGCAGCACCTGCGGCCGGGACTCAATCCCCAGCAGGTGGGAGACCAGCTCGGCGGTGTTCCCGGCCGCCAACGGGACGAGCATGCGCTCCACCGCGTCGATGGCCGCCTGGCACTGCTCCCGGGTGGCGATGAGCGGCGGCTCGATGCGGATGACCGCGGAGCCGTTCAACGTGGGGGCCACCCGCAGGCCGCAGACGTTCAGCAGGTAGGAGGAGAGCACCGGCGTCAGCGCCTCCTGCTCCGCCAGCACCCCGAGCAGGCAGGTGCGGCCGTAGGTGGTGCGGTCGACGCCGATCTCGAGGCCCAGCATGTACCCCCGCCCCCGCACCCGCCTCAGGACGTGCGGGTACCGCTCCTGCAGCCGCTCCAGGCCGGATTTCAGGAAGGCGCCGTTCTCGGCCACCTGCCGGATCAGAGCCTGGTCGTCCCGGGTGAGCAACTCGAGGGAGCGCAGGCCGGCCCGGCAGGCGAGGGTATTGCCGGCAAACGTGGAGGAGTGCTTCATGGCGAACTCCTCGGTGTAGACCTCCTCCGTGCAGAGCATAGCCCCGATGGGGAAGAGGCCGCCGCCCAGGGCCTTGGCCAGCACCATCACGTCGGGGGTCACCCCCTCCTCCTCGCAGGCGAAGAGGCGGCCCGTGCGGCCCAGGCCGGTCTGGATCTCGTCGAGGACGAAGAGGACGCCGTGCTCCCGGCAGAGCTCCCGCGCAGCCCGCAGGTAGCCGGGCGGGGGCTCCACGATGCCCCCTTCCCCCTGGATCGGTTCGACGATGAAGGCGGCAAACTCCTCGCCCCGCTCCCGGAGCAGCCGTTCCAGGGCCTCCAGGTCGCCGTAGGGCACCCGGACGAAGCCGGGCACCGGCGCCCCGAACGCCTTCTGGTACGACGTGCGGTTGGTGGCGGACAGCGCGCCCAGGGTCTTGCCGTGAAAGGAGTTGTCGCAGGAGATGATGCCCATCCGCCCGGTGGCGGCCCGCGCCGCCTTGATCGCGGCCTCCACCGCCTCTGCGCCCGAGTTGGCGAAGGTGACATAGCGCAGCCCGGCGGGTGCGATGCTCACCAGCCGCCGGGCCAGTTCCCCCGCCGCCTGCAGGGCCGATGGCTGGACGAAGGAAGGTTCCAGGCTCGCCTCCACCTCGCGGAGCGCCGCCCAGATGTCGGGCGGGTTGAAGCCAAAGGGCAGGGCGCCGTAGGCGGCCACGAAGTCCAGGTAGCGCCGGCCCTCGGCGTCGTAAAGGTAACAGCCCTCACCGCGGACGAAGCGCTTGTCCATGTTGAGCGTCTCGAGCAGCCGGCCGAGGTGAGGGTTCACGTACTCGGTAAACAGGTGCAACGGGGACCCCTCCCAGTTCTCTCTTTGCGCTCAGTCCCCGACTGCACCGCGGGGGCTTGCGGCACTGAAGTGTTCGACCCGGGGCGTGAAGCCGATCCGGTCCAGCCACTCCTCGTAGTCGGCCGGCCTCAGCTCCTCCGGCTTCCGGCCCGCCATGGCCACGATCAGCCCTTCCATCACGTTGGTGCCGAAGGAGCGGCCGCACAGGTTCGGCGTGGTGGTCACCAGCGTGGCCACCCCCGCCTGCTTCATCCACTCCACGTCGGCCGGGGTTACAGTGTTGGTGAGGATGGTCTTGCCCGGCAGCCGGTCAGGCGCGTGGCGCCGGATGTAGAGCCAGTCGCCGGCGATCACGTCCGCCCACTGGTAGTACTCCTCGAAGCGGGGCTGGTAGCTCTCCTGCTTCGAACCGGTGGGGTAGAGCCACGTGAAGGGCAACTGGGTAATCACGGGCAGCAGCACCCGTGCTGCCATCTGCAGGGTCTCGATGCGCCGGATCGGAATCGACATCCCGAGCCCGAACATCACGTCGCCGTAGACTACGTCAGCGCCCACCGCATCCAGCGCCTCGGCCATGCCGAACCGGTCCACGCCGGCGGTCATGAGCACCCGCTTGCCCCGGAGAGGCATCAGATGCCGGTCCACCCACTCCACCGCCCTGCGCTCCAGGGTGTTCTTGAGACCGGAGCCGTCCACGATGGGCGAACGGGTGGCCGCAGCAGCGATCCGGCGGGCGTCCCGGAAGGCGTAACGCCGGCCGCCGGCGTGCAGGTACATGTCGATGCCGCCCATGCCGAACGCGTCCACCTGGCCGTCCAGCTCCCGGATGAGGGCGATCGCCCTCTCCATGGAACCATCGGTGCCGATGCGCTCCACCGTCACCTCCTCGTCGAGGATGGTGACCGCCGCCTTGGAGTTCCGCCTGGAGGAGCCCAGGCTCACGCTGACGATGCGCTTCACAACCACGTCCTCCTCGCACTCAGCCCTTGACGCTGCGGATCAGGTCGCGCACCTCGTCAGGGCTCACGTATACGTCGTGCGTCATGGGCGAACGCCCGATCTCGATGCCGATCACCTGCGGGCCCACCAGCGCCTCCACCATCTTCAGCCGCTGGTCTGACCCGATGAAGATGACGGCGTCACAGGCCCGCGCCCTGGCGATCCACCGCATCACCTGGTTCAGCACCTCGATGCCGTTCTGATTGCGGGCGAAGTCCACCCGCTCCCGGTCGGACATGAGCAGGACGAAGTCGACCCCCTCCGCCCGTGCCACGTCGGCCAGTTCGGGGCCGTTCTTCACGGGGAAGCCGACCAGAGCGATCTTTTTGCCCTTCCGCATCTCCCCCAGCGATTCCAGCCGGGAGATCAGGGTGCGGTCGACCTCCAGGATGTCGGCCACCTCCTGCTGGGAATGGCCCTGCGCCCGCAGTTCGAGGATGCGGTCGACCATGCGGTGGATCCGCTCGGGGCTCACCACCTTGTCGCCGATGCGAATGAGCTGCACGCCCCGGTCACCTCCCGTTGTGCACAAGAATGTGCCAGCGCCTATTGTACATTTTTGTGCACAGCCCCGCAAGCTATTCCTGGAAACGGGGAAGGATGAAAGGAACCATTGTCGAAGTAAATCGACAAAGCGATACCATATCGACCCCGGCGTCTTGGTGTGCGAACAGAAAGGACGATTCGCAATGAACCCCGCAACGTGGCCCACCTGGATGGCATGGGTGATCATCGCTGGCATCTTGCTCAACCTGGCGGTCAACATCTGCCTCCTGGTCAAGGTCAACGGCCTGCATGCGAAAGTCTGCAAGCCGCCTCTCCCCTACCACAACCGCGAAGAACTGGATG
>NZ_JBFNEH010000014.1:0-69072 GCF_040797425.1 Symbiobacterium sp.
CCCTCCACCTGGAGTCGGGCGCCCGGAAGGTCATCATCACCACGGCGACCAAGGATCCGGACGTCACCATCGTGATCGGCGTCAACGAGGAGACTTACTGCCCCGACCGACACCACGTGATTGCGGCTGCCTCATGCACCACCAACTGCCTCGCCCCGGTGGCGAAGGTAATGCATGAGACCTTCGGCATCGAGAGCGGGTTGATGACCACCGTACACGCGTACACCAACGACCAGAATATGTTGGACAACCCGCACCGCGACCTCAGGCGGGCCCGGTCGGCGACCGCCTCGATCATCCCCACCACCACCGGTGCTGCCAGGGCGGTGGCGCAGGTGCTGCCCGAGCTGAAAGGCCGCCTGAACGGCTTCGCCCTGCGCGTGCCCACGCCCGACGTCTCGGTGGTGGACCTGGTGGCCCGGCTCTCCCGGTCGGCCAGCCGCGAGGAGATCAACCAGGCGCTCCGGGAGGCGGCTGAAGGCCCCCTGCGGGGGATTCTCGCCTACACCGAGGAGGAGCTGGTCTCGACCGACTACGTCGGCGACTCGCACTCCTCCATCGTGGACGGCTCCCTGACCATGGTCGGCCCCGACGGCCTGGCCAAGGTGGTCGCCTGGTATGACAACGAGTGGGGCTACTCCTGCCGGGTCGTGGACCTCGCCGCGCTGGTGGCCCGCCACCTCGCCCTCGGGGAGACGGAGTCGAACGCGGCGGACTGAGCCTGCCCCCGGCCGTCAACGGGCCGCTGAACGCGCAGACTACCCGCGGGAGGTGATCTGCGTGAGCCAGGGTCAGCCGCCCCGCGGCAGGACCGGCGAGAAGGTGCGGGAGTCGGGAACCTACAAGTGCGAGGACAACACCCGATGGACCTACGTGGCCGGCGACGAGTTTCGGGCGTGTCCGTCCACCGGGAAACCCACCGTCTGGGAGAAGACCAGCGAACCGGAACACGCCGACAGCCGCTGAGAAACAGGGCGGCCGCCCGTGCGTATTTTCCGCACGGGCGGCCGCCTTCTGTCCCGGCAGCGCCTAGTACCCCCGGGACCGGTCCACCAGCCCGACGAGCGGCTCGCCCCGCTCCCACCGCCGCAGGTTGGCCACGAAGTACTCCGCCACCTCTTCGGGGAGGCTGGGCCCGCTCATGTGGGGCGTCACCGTGATGCCGGGCTCCGTCCAGAACGGGTGCGACGGCGGCAGCGGCTCCACCGCGAACACGTCCAGGACGGCCTGGATGCGGCCGCTGCGAACCGCCCGGAGGATCGCGCCCTCGTCGATGGTCGCCCCCCGTCCCACATTGATGAGCAGCGCCCTCTCCCGCATCGCCTCGGGGTCGATGAGGCCGCGGCTCTCCGGCGTGTCGGGCAGAGTGCTTACGAGGTAGTCGACGCCGGCGATGAACTCCGCGACCTCGGCCGGCATGAAAAGCCGGTCCACATGGGGCCGCGGCCGCTTGGTGCGGGCGAGGCCCCACACCTCCATGCCGAAGGCTTTCCCTCGGGCCGCGATCTCGAGGCCGATGGAGCCCACCCCGGCGACCCCTAGCCGCTTGCCCGCCAGCCGCCCGGCCGCAAACGGCTCCCAGCGGCGCTCCGCCTGCGCCGCGTACTGGCGCCTGAGCTGCTGGGCATGGGCCAGCATGTGGGCGAACACGTACTCGCTCATGACCGGGCCGAAGAGCCCCTCCACCCGGGTGAGCAGCACGTGCGCAGGCAGCGGGGCCGCGACCAGGTCCTCCACGCCCGCCCCCATCGCCTGCACCCAGCGCAGGCGCCGCGCCTCCCGGAAAAGGTCGGTGGGGAAGCGCCAGCAGAAGAGAATCTCGGCCTCGGCCACCGCCCGGGCAGCCTCCTCCGGCGTGGCGCACGGGATGAGACGGTATTCTGCCGAAGCAGGCAGCAGACGAGCTACCAGGTCTGTATATTTAGTGGCACGGGTCCGTTCGTAGATCAGGATTGTGCCGGGCATGTCGCTCCTCCCCCAGCCTCAGGTTAACGCCCGGTCCCGCTGCGCACGCGGTCAGAGGCGATGCCCACGCCCGTGCCCAGGGCGAGCACCACGGCGACGGTGATCGCCACGTACCGCCCGGTCGGATCCCACGTGAACACGGCGAAGGGGCTCCGGCCCCACACCGCCTCCATGCCCATGTGGACCAGCAGCAAGACCACCCAGATTCCCAGCGTGACCAGGAACCCGATCAGTCCCCCACGCATGGATCCTCCCCCTTTCGCTGCAACATTCGGCGCTTTCCCGCCGGGATCCTGTCGGCGAGCAGGACCGACCGCGCCGGTCAGAGAGGGGGGTCAGCGGTGACCGATCCGTTCACGCTCCTGCTCATGACGCTCTTCGGCTATGTCGGGGTACCGACGTTCCTGGCCCGCGCGGGCTTCTCCCGCGTGCTGAAGCGTCTGCCCGAGACCCCGCCGCAGGTGGCCCTCACCTTCGACGACGGCCCGGATCCCGTCTGGACCCCGCGGATCCTCGAGATTCTGGACCGCCACGGTGTGCCGGCGACGTTCTTCGTGTTGGGCAGCCAGGCGGAGCGGCATCCGGACGTGGTCCGTCAGGTGGCCGCCGCCGGCCACGAGGTCGGCGTGCACGGCTACCGCCACCGGGTGCCGGCCCTGCTCGGACTGCGGGCCACCCTGCAGGACGTGGGGGCGACGGTGCGGGTGCTCACCGAAATCCTGGGGCGGCCGCCCCGCTACTTCCGCCCGCCCTGGGGCATCTTCAACCTGTGGACGGGCCTCGCCGCCAGGCGCTACAACCTCTTCCCGGTCGTCTGGTCCCTCTATGTCTCCGAGTGGTCGCGCAGCACCACCGCACACTCCATCTACGTGGACGCGATGCGCCGCGCGCAGCCGGGCACCGTGATCCTGCTGCACGACTGCGCCGGCCCCGGCTCGCGGCCCGACGCCCCGGCAATCGTGGCCAGGGCCCTGCCGCGGCTCATCACCGGGCTCAGGCGCAGGGGGCTCCAGCTGGTCAGCCTCTCCCGGCTGCTCGTACACACGAAAGGAGGGCTGCCCCATGCGCCCGGTGATTCGAGCGTGGGATCGCCTCGCCCGTAACCTGTTCTCCATCCGTCCGGCCCGGGATGGCGGCGTGCTGGGCTACGCCCTGCGCCGGTACCCCGGGCGCGGCATGGTCACGGTCGGCGGGGCGACGCTCCGCCGGGGCGACCTGGTGCTGGAACTGCACCTGGACAGCCGCCTCCTGGCCGCGGAGACGGCGGACGAGTCCACCCACCACCGCATCCTTCGACTGCGCCGGACCCTGCTCGCCGACCTCCGGGCCCTCGCCCGACAGGTGGAATCCGACCCCCGCCTGGGCCGCGCCGCCGGGCTGTGGGCCCTGACGGTCCTGCACCGCGGGGTGGGGGCCCTCGGCTTCACCGTGGCCGAGCCCCGCCCGGTGCCGTTCGGCCGCCTTTCCACCTGGTACATGCGGCTGCTGCTGGCCGCATACCACCCCGACGGGAACCGCCGACTGCAACAACGGAGGCCAGAGCTGGTGGCCAGGGAAATCTTCCTGCCCATGGCCGAGTTCCGGGCGCGGTATGGGGGGAAGCAGGCGTAACCCGGGGGCGAGGCTCGCAAAGCTCCCCGCCCCCGTCACGGCAATGAAATGAGCCACCCCCATGCACGGGCGTGGCTCACCTTGTACTCCAATATGCCCGGTCACATCAGCAGCGCCAGCAGCAACGGCGCCAGGACGATCTTCACCACCATGGACAAGGGGTAGACCGTCACGTACCCCACGTTGGGCAGCTCATTCTCCGCCTCGTCGAGGGCAAAGCCGAGCGTCGCGGACTGGGTCTGCATGCCGGCCACCATGCCGGTGAGGAGCCCCATGGGGATCTTCATCCAGCGGTAGCCCACGTAGAGCATCATCCAGGCGCAGAGCATGGTGATGACAGCGCTGGCGCCCAGCATGGCCCAACCCCGGGGCTGGGCCAGCACCCGCACAAACTCGTAACCCGAGCGCGTGCCCACCGCGGCGAGGAAGATCGTGAGCGCCACCTGCCGCAGCAGCAGGTTGGCGCTGTAAGGCAGCACCCAGACCAGCGGGCCGGTGCGCTGCAGGGCGCTGAGCACGAGCCCGACGATCAGCGGCCCGCCCGCCAGCCCGAGCTTCACCGTGATGCCGCCGGGCAGGGGAATGGGCAGCATTCCCAGGCCGATGCCCAGCACCATCCCCAGCGCCAGAGCCGTCACATCGATCTCAGACACGGCCTTGAAGGAGTCGCCGAAGTAGCGGGCGACCTCGTCCATGCGCTCCCGCCGGGCGAGCACCCGCACCCGGTCGCCCAGCTCCAGCGCCATGTCGGCATGGGGCAGCAGCTCCAGGTCGCCCCGCCACACCCGGGAGACCACCACGCCGAAGCGGTGGGTGAGTTCCAGCTCCCGCAGGGTGCGTCCGGCCAACTCCGGGTTGGAGACGAAGACCTGGCGCATGTCGACCTCGGACCGGTCGAGGTCGGCCTCCACCTCGCTGACGGCACCGATGGCGCGGGCCGCCCGCTCCAGTTCCTCCACCGTGCCCACGGCGGTGAGCAGGTCGCCGTGCTCGAGCCGGCTGCCCCAGTTGGCCACCTCGGCGTGCTCCCCGCGCCGGATGCGTCCGAAGACCACTTTCAGCCGGTGGACGGCCACCACTTCGTTGACGGTGTGGCCCACCACCTCGGGCCGCTCCACCCGCAACGTCCAGCAGGTGATCTCCTCCGAGACGCCGGGCATGTCCTTCAGCGACCGGGCCTCGGCCCGGTAGTCGATGCGGAATACGCGCTGCGCCAGATAGATGGCCAGAATCATCCCGATCACGCTGACGGGGTAGGCGATGGAGTAGCCCACCACCGGTCCGGTGGCGTACGCGGTGGCCCCCGTACGGGTGAGGTACTCGACTGAGGCAGCCATCGCCGGAGTGGAAGTCAGCACGCCGGAGTAGAGGCCGGCCGTCTCGCCGGGGTGCAGCCCCAGCAGGTAATGGGGAACCAGCAACAAGAGGGCGGCCAGGAGGATGGCGGCAACAGCCAGGAGGTTATGGCCGACCCCCCTGCCGCGGAAGGAGCGGAAGAAGCCGGGACCGCTGCTGAGGCCCACGCAGTAGACGAACAGCGCCAGGCCGAACTCAAAAACGATGTCCGGCAGCTTCAGGCTGGGGTCGAGGGCGCCGAAGGCCAGTCCGACGAACAGGACGGCTGCAACGCCCAGGCGCACGCCGCCAATCTTGATCCGTCCGAGCGGGTAGCCGATGCCTGCGACGAGGAAGAGCAACAGGAGCGGGTTGTTCTGCAGGATACCGAGCATGTTCTGCGGAGCCTCCAACGACGTTTGGTTCAGGTACATCCGAATTCATTCGCTCCCCGCTCGCACGGCGCCTGCCCGCCATGGCGATTGCCGACAGTTCCGTCACAGGCCCTCCAGCGGCTGCTCGTCCGAGCCGAAGCCCGCCGCCGGCGTGTACACCGGCGGTGCCCCGTTCGCTGCCGCGTCGCCCTGCGGCGTGGGCGAGTCCAGCGTCTCCCAGGCCGCCGCGCCCCCCTCCAGGTAGCGGGTGCGGTGGCCGCGCATCGCCGCGAGGGCCACCGCCTCCGGGCTCAGCACCCCATCGTCGCAGACGAACACGGCCCCGTCGGCCGGGTCGGCGACATCCAGCCAGGCCTCCAGCTGCGGCCACGGGATGTTCACGCCGCCCGGCAGCGGGCGGCTGAGCGCCACCGCCGGGTCCCGCAGGTCGATGATCTGCGGCAGCGGCCCCTCCTGCACCATCCGGCGCAACTCTTCCGGCAGGAGGGGCGGCAGCGGGTCGACCAGCCGCTCGGGCGCGTCGGTCGGCCCCCAGGCCCGGATGCGGGGGCCAAACAGCGCTCCGCCCCGCCGCCGGCGGACCGACATCCAGAGCGCGGCCACGACCGCCGGCAGCGCGGCCAGGAGGTAGAGATGGCCGGGCCGCACCCGCCGGCCCAGCTCCGGCACCGCGAGCAGCCAGAGCCAGGCGGCGGCAGCCCAGGCGAAAGCCACGGCCGCCCCGGCCAGCCGCCGGGGGCTCAGCCGCCGGGCGAGCTCGGCGCCCCACCACGTGGCGGGGACCGCTCCCGCCACCAGCGGCGCGGCCAGCCACAGGTCGACCTGACCGGTCAGGCCCTTGCCCGCCAGGCCGCCCATGGCGCTGAAGAGCACAATCCCCACCACGGTAGTCTCCGCTGCCCGGCGGGGCCCGACCAGGCGCGCGATCAGGGGCTCCAGGAGGAAACCGCCCGCCGCTCCGACGAGTCCCGATACTGCCCCGGTGCCGGCTGACGCCAGGGCTGCACTCCACACCGGCTGCAGCCCACGGCCTTTGGCCTGAGCACGCCCTGGCGCGCTCGGCCGCGCCCGCGCCGGCCCGCTCCCCGACTCCTGCTTCCGGCCCGCCGGCCGCCGGGGCACCAGCAGCAGGAGGCCGGCCACCGTGGCAAACGCAGCCAGAAGGAAGAGCAGCGCTCTTCCTGGCAGCCGCGCCGAAACCAGGCCCCCGACCAGCGCCGCCCCGGCCCCGGCCAGCCCGGGCACCAGCAAGAGCCGCAACTCCTTCCCGCCTGCGATCCGCCGGCTCCAGAGGGAGACCGCGGCCCACAGCAGGCCGTAGAGCAGTGTGATGGAGGCAACGGCGTGCACACTGAGGTCGCTGAGCCCCAGGATGTGCGGCACGGTGAGCAGCAGCGGCGACAGCACCACCGCGCCACCCAGGCCCAGCAGTCCGGCGATGAACCCTCCGGTGATGCCAACTCCGATCAGCAGCGCCGTCTGCGTCATCGCCCCGTCTGGCGCTTCCCCCTTCCCGCCCGGGTGTCGCATTCTACCGTCTAGTCTTCCCCACCGGCGGACAGGCTAGGCGGCGGAGGATGAGAGCATGTCGGCGGCGCTTCACCGCTATTTGGATCGGCTGGCCCGGGTGATGGGGGTGCGGCCGACCTGCGAGAGCGTGGTTCGCCTCTGGGAGGCTGCCGGGCGCCCGGGGAGCCTGCACCTGCTGGACGCGGGCACGGGCGGATGGGCGGTCGTCTCGTCCCTGCTCCGGTGGGCGGACCGGACCGGGGTGCGCATCGCCATCACGCGGCTGGAGCCGGACCCGCAGGCCTGTATGCGCGCCGCGCGCCGCTTCGCCGGAGAGCCGCGGGTCCGGGTCGTGCAGGGGGACCGGCGGCAGCTCCGGCCGGCCTCGGCCGACATCGTCGCGGCCCTGGGGCTGCTCCGCGGCCTGCCGCCCGTCCAGGTTCCCTGGATGCTGCTGCACTGGCGGGAGGCCGCCCGCATCGGCGTGGTGGCAGTGGAGCCGTGGGGTTTCAGCGCCGGGGATGTGGCGGAACTGCGCAGCTACCCGGGCCTGGAGGAGCTGCGGTACAGGAGGCGCCGCTGGTTCTGCGGCCAGATCACACTGGCGGTGGCGTCGCCGCCATGCGGGCGCTGGCGGGACGGACGGGCGGGCAGATGACGCCGGGCGCCCACCCGCCCCCGCGGGGTGGCGGCCGGGCCGGTGGAAGACCCGGTCGGCCCAGGAGAGTGCAGGAGAAGAGCCGGGGCCGGTGAAGCGCACGGCCCCGGGTGTGGGGGCAGTGCCGTCAGGCCATCCAAGACCTCACGCCGCCCGGATCAGGAAGTAGAGCAGGAACAGTGCGGCCACCACGTACATCGCGGGGCTGACCTCCCGCCACCGGCCGGCCGCCGCCTTCACCAGCGGATAGGCCACCAGGCCGAAGGCGATGCCATCGGCCACCGAGAACGTGAGGGGGATCAGGAGGATCACCAGGAAGGCCGGAATGGCCTCCGTCAGGTCGTCGAACGCGATCGTCCGCAGCGGCTCGCACATCAGCGCCCCCACCAGCACCAGCACCGGGGCGATGGCGCTGTTGGGGATGAGCCCCACCACGGGCAGCGCGCCCAGGGAGGCCAGGAAGAGCACGCCGGCCGTCACCGCCGTGAGTCCCGTCCGGCCCCCGGCGGCGATGCCGGCCGCGCCCTCCGCCGCGGCCACCGTCGGCGTGGCGCCCAGCAGCCCGGCCAGGAAGACGGCGAGCGCGTTGGCCTGCAGGGCCCGGGGCACCTCCTCCTTCCGCGGCAGGAGGCCGTACATCAGGCCCAGGTTCTCGAAGAGGACCACCATCGTGAACGTGAACGTGGCCGCCCAGAAGGGCAGGGTGGCGAGGCGGCCCGGCGAGAGGGCGCCCGCCACCTGCCGGTACGCCGCCAGCGAGGCGGATGCGGCGGCCGTCCCGCCCGGATGGCCCGCGGCCCAGGCCAGGAGGGACCCCGCCCCGATGCTGATCAGCACCGCTCCGGGCACCCGCCGGAGGTAGAGCACCACGGTAATGGCCAGCGTGATGAGCGTCAGCAGCACCTGGGGGTCGCCCAGGTCGCCGAGGGCCACCAGGCTGTCGCCGCCCGAGACGATGAGGCCGCCCTGGCGCAGGCCGATGAACGTCAGGAAAAGCCCCACCCCGGCGGAGATCGCCGCCCTGAGCGATGCCGGAACGCCGCTGAGCACGCTCTGCAGCGCCGGGGTGAAGGCGACGACGCTGCAGAGGAGCCCGGTGGCGCAGACCACGGCCAGCGCCTCCTGCCAGGCGAGGCCGATCCCCTGCACCAGCGTGTAGGTGAAGAGGGCGGCGTCGCCCAGACCCGTCACCACCATGAGCGGGGCGTTGGCCCACAGGCCCATCAGGAGGGACCCCACGCCCGCCGCCACCGCCGAGGCCACCGTGGCCCCGGCCAGCGGCATGCCGGCCTCGGCCATGAGCCTGGCGTTCACCACCACAACGTAGGCGCCGGTAACGAACGAGACAAGCCCCGCCATCACCTCCCGGCGGAGCGTGGTGCCGTTTGCCTGCAGCTGAAAGCGATCCTCAAGTATTCGGTTCACGAAACGCACGTTATCCTGACTCCGATGCGAAAAACCCTCCACCCACCCGTGAGACAGAGCTCACGAGGCCCATGATAGCACAGGAAAATCCCGCCGTCACGAGGCGGCGGGATTCAGGCTTTCCACCAGTGCGGAGAGCGGTCCGGGACGCCCCAGGTGGAAGCCCTGGCCCAGCTCCACGCCGATCTCGCAGAGCCGCAGCCGGGTGTCCTCGTCCTCCACCCACTCGGCCACCACCTGCAGGCCCAGGTCTGTCGCCAGACGGTGGATCGCCTCCACCACCAGCCGGCTGGCAGGGTTGTGGGCCAGGCCCGTCACGAAGGAGCCGTCGATCTTGACCACGTTCACCGGAAGATTGGCCAGGGCGCTGAGGGACGAGAAACCCTGCCCCAGGTCGTCCAGTGCGAAACCGCATCCCAGCGCCCGCATCTCGTCCATCCACGCGCGCAAGGTCTCGGCGTCGCCGGCCCAGGCCGTCTCGGTAATCTCGAACGTGAGCCGGTGCGCCACTGCGCGCGCCTGCTCCACGCGCCGGGCAATCCACCGGCGCTGTGCGGGATCCCGCAGGCTCTGACCGGAAAGGTTGATGAAGAGGTGCAGGTCCGGCATCCCTTCGAGGGTGGCGATGACCTGCTCCAGGCACCACCGGTCCACCTCGGGCATGAGCCGGAACTCCTCGGCCGCGTTCAGAAACGTCCCCGCCGGATACGTCTCCCCGTCCTCGTCCCGCAGGCGCAGAAGGGCCTCGGCGTAGGCCACCCCGCCCCGCTCGAGGTGGACGACCGGCTGGTATTCCAAGAAGAGCGAGCCGTTCCGGAGTGCGGCGCTCAGGCGCTTTCCCCACCGGGCCATGGCGTGCAGCGCGGCAAGTTCGGCGTCGTCAGGCGGGGGGAGGATGCGCCCCTGGCCCCACTGCTGCGCGCGGTGGAGCAGCAGCTGGCCGACCAGCAGCACGTCCTGCGGCTCCATGCCGGGGCGCAACGGCACCAGACCGGAGCAGAAGCTCACCCGGCCCCGCTGCCCCGCCTGCCGGTCGAGCGAGCCCAGCCGGCGCTGCAGCTCCAATGCGAGCTCGTAACCCCCTTCCGGGTCCACCTCCGGCAGCAGCAGGGCGAATTCGTCCCCGTCCAGGCGGAAGGGCACGCCCTGCGGCGGTGCGCAGGAGACCAGGGCGGCGGCCACCGACTGCATCAGCGCATCGCCGGCGTCGTGGCCGAGGCTTTCATTGACCAGCCGCATGCCGTCCACGTCCAGCACCAGGAGCGTCCCGCCCCGGCGGGCGGCCAGCAGGTCGCCCAGGCGGCGAATCAGCACCGTCCGGCCCTCGAGGGTGCACTCGGGCTGCGGGTGGGAGGCGGCCGCCCGGCCGGCGAAGCTGCGGCTGAGGAAGAACAGATACACGGCGGTTGCGGTAACGAAAAGGAACCCCTTTACGGTCTGCACGTTCCAGCGCAGGCCGGCTGAGCTGAGCCACTGCTCGGCAATCCTGTCTGACCCCCAGACCCACACTAGCGAGACGAAGAGGTAGGCCAGCGAGGCCAGGGCGGCCCGGCTGGTGGCAGGGGAGACAGGGGTTGCTAGTCGCTTCAAATGATTCACCCCGGGTCCACTGAGACATGGTATTACGCACCCAAGAATATCACAATCGTCAAGTAACGGTATAGGTTCTGGACCCGGGGGCAGGCATCAGACCGAATTGCGTCACTACCAGCGCGAAAGTACTCACACGAGCAGAGACCGATGGCTCGCCAGGAAGTGCAGGTACGCCTCCTTGACCGGGCGCCCCAGGATCTCCTCCACCGCCCGGCGATAGAGCCGGATCTGCGTCCCGTAGCGGAGTGCGGCCTGTTCGGGCTCACGGCGGTCGGTCTTATAGTCTACCAGCACAAACCCATCGTCCTCCTCCAGAAGAAGGTCGATCATCCCCTGCACGATCACCACATCGGAGGAGGCGACCGCCGCCGAAAGGTCCGGGTAGACCTCGGCCGCGGGCACCGCCAGCGTGAAGGAGACCTCGCGCCGCACCCGGTCGGGCCGCTCCCGGATGCGCCGCCCCAGGGGCGAGGCGAAGAAGGCGGCGATGGCCTCCGCGTCCACGGCGGCGGCCTGCTGCGGCGTGAGCAGCTTTCCGGCGACCAGTTCGGAGAGCTGCGCGCCCACGTCCGCCGCGTCCAGCGGGCGGGTGAGGTCCAGGTGCTGCAGCACCAGGTGCGCCGCGGTGCCCCGCTCCGTGGGCGACAGCCCCTTGCGCTCCTCCTGGAGGAAGCGCGGCCGGCTGGAGAGGCCGCTGCCGATGGGCTCGCCGTCCTCCTCGTCCACCACCAGCCGCTCGCCCGGGGCCTCCGCGTCGGGGTCGAAGTGGCCCTTCAGTTCGGTGACGGACAGCTTGCCGAACCGGCGCACCACCGTCTCGTAGGGGTAGCGCCAGGCGAAGCGGGCGCGCAGGGCGTCCCCCAGGGCGGGGTCCAGGGGCCGGTCGAGGGGCTCGGCGGCGGCGATGCGCGCCCAGTCAAGCTGCTCCCGAGCGCCGGGGACGCCGGCGAGATCCACCAGCTGCTCCTGGGCCTGCGGATCCCAGACGGTGACCTGCCAGCGTGACGGGTCGCCGGCCACCGCCGCGTCCGGGCCCGCCGCGGCGTCCAGCGCCGGGCCCGCCAGCCGCCTCAGCGGCGCACCGGCGGCGTGGCGCATTACGGCGGGTCCGATCCAGTCGAGGTAGGTCCTGGCCGAAAGCAGCAGCGACTCGGGCAGCGGCCAGCCCGCCACCGCGGCCGCCCGGGACCACTGCTGGCAGGCGGCACGCAGCTTTGCCACGCTGCCCACCAGCACCAGGCGCTCCCGCGCCCGGGTGAGGGCCACGTAGAGCACCCGGAGCTCCTCGGCCAGGCTCGCCAGGCGGGTGGCCTCCCGCACGGCGTGGTGGGCGATCGTCGGGTACTTCACCCGAGACTCGGGGTCCACCAGCATCGGCCCGAAACCCAGCCCCCGCTCCAGCAGCAGGTCGCCGGAGAGGTCCCGCTCGTCGAACTTGCGGCCGAGACCGGCCACGAAGACCACCGGGAACTCGAGGCCCTTGCTCTTGTGGATTGTCATCACGCGCACCACGTCTTCGGCCTCGCCCAGGGCTGGAGCCGTGCCCATGTCCTGCGACTCGGCCCGCATCCGCTCGATAAAACGCAGGAAGCGGAAGAGCCCCTGACGGGCGAACTGGTCGAACTGGCGCGCCCGCTCGTAGAGCGCCAGCAGGTTGGCCTGCCGCTGCGCTCCGCCGGGCATGCCGCCGACATAGTGCAGGTAACGGGTCTCCTGGAGAATCTGCCAGATTACCTGGCTGAGCGGCCGGCGCCGGGCCAGGGTCCGCCAGCAGTCCAGGGCGGCCAGGAACCGGGAGAGCACCTCCGCCAGCCCGTCCGGCTGAGACGGGGTCACGTCGGGTGCGGCGGCAGCCGCAGCCTCGGCCATGCCGGTACCGGCACCCTCTGCCGTGGCGTCCGCGTCCCGCGTGCCGGCAGCCGAGCGGGCCGCGGCCACCAGGGCGTCGTAGAACGAGCCGCGCGGGTCGGCCAGGCGGATGCGGGCGAGGTCCGCGGCGGAGAGCCCTACGATGGGCGAGTGCAGCACCGCGGCCAGCGGGATGTCCTGCCGGGGGTTGTCCAGGATCTGCAGCAGGCTGAGGATGACCTCCACCTCGGTGGCGCTGAAGTAGCCGGTCGCCATCTGCGCATAGGCGGGGATGCCAGCCTGGCCCAGGACCTCCACGAACGTGTTGGCCCGGCCGGTGGTCGCCCGGAGGAGGACCACGATGTCGCGGTACCGCACCCGGCGGTAGGTCTGCAGCTTGCGGTCCCAGACCTGCAGCGGCGGCTCGCCCGGCGTGCCGTCCACCATCTCCCGGATGCGCCGGGCGATGAGGCGGGCTTCCCGCTCCATCGCCGTCAGGTCGGCGAGCTCTTCCGCCAGCGAGTTGCTGTTCCGGCCATCGCCGGTGCCGTCGTCGGTGGTGTTGCCCTCGGTTGCGCCTTCGGCGGCCTCTTCGGACTCCGCCGGTTCCTCGCGGTCGAGCAGGTGCAGTTCCACCGGGGGCTCGGCGGGAAATCCGGCGGGAACATGGGCAGCGGGCCCGGATGGGGTGCCAGCAGGGGTATCCCCAGACGCACCTGCACCGCTTGCGGCTCCGGTGGCCCCCGCCGGTTCCGCAGCGGTTTCCCCGGACGTGCCCGCTGGTGCATCCGCGCTGGCCTCCGGGGGAACGGGGGCAGGGGCGGCGGCCGGCACCTCTGCGGGCTGTCCCGTGTCCCCCGAAGGACCGGGCACGGCGGGCAGCGGCGGGTAGCCGGCCCGGTAGACCAGTTCGGCCTCCTTATCGTAGGCGATCTCCCCCGCCTCGGGGGTCATGATCTGCCGGAAGAGGAAGTTGACCGCGTCCACCACGCCCAGCCGGCTGCGGAAGTTGGCGCCGAGCACGATGCGCGCACCGGAGGCCGCAGGGTCGGGGGCGCCGCTCCACGGCCGGTAGGCCGCGTACTTGGCCATGAAGAGGCTCGGGTCCGCGTGGCGGAACCGGTAGATCGACTGCTTCACGTCGCCCACCATGAAGCGGTTCGGCGGGCCCTCCTCGCCGTCCCGGGAGACCAGCGTCAGGATTGCGTCCTGCACGCCGTTGATGTCCTGGTACTCATCTACCAGGACCTCCTTATAGCGGGCCCGCAGGTCCCGGGCCACGTCGGAGGGCACCAGGCGCTCGGGGGTGGACGCCGGGTCGCGCAGCAGCTGGAGTGCGAACCGCTCCAGGTCGTTGAAGTCGACGGCGGACTGCGCCGCCTTCGCCGCCCGGAACTCTGCCGCGAACTCCGTCACCACCTGGCCCAGCGTGCGCAGGTGGGGGGCGACCACCCGCAGGTCGCCCAGCCACTCCGCGGCCGTCCGGCCGAAGTAGCGCTCCAGCACCCCGCGCACGGCCTTCTTCGCGCCGTCCCGCAGGTTCTGGACCTTTTCCTTCAGCTTCTCGTCCACGTCTTTCCCTGCCCGGGGCAGCCGTCCGAAGGCGATCCCCTTCACCGCCGCGGCCAGGTCGTCGTACGTCTCGGCCCGGGCCGCCCGCCGCACG
The DNA here is from genome assembly GCF_040797425.1 of Symbiobacterium sp. Taxonomy (NCBI): domain Bacteria; kingdom Bacillati; phylum Bacillota; class Clostridia; order Eubacteriales; family Symbiobacteriaceae; genus Symbiobacterium; species Symbiobacterium sp. The sequence continues at coordinate 14,006 of NZ_JBFNEH010000014.1, forward strand.
GCCGCCTCCTCGGCAGCCAGCACGTCGGCGTAGGCCACCGGGCCGCCGGGGAGCCGGGTGAGCCGCGCCGCGTCCGCCAGGGAGTCGGCCGCCCGCTCCAGGTCCAGCCGCACCTTTCGCCTGAGCGGCGGCCACCAGGGCAGGTCTTCGAGGGCTGCGCCCTCGGGCACGTCGAAGCGGGCCAGGCTCTCCTCCAGCCAGGCCTCGGGCCAGGGCAGCGACTGCATGTAGTCGTAGACCGCCAGCACCAGCTGCCGCAGGCCCTCGTCGCCCCGGCCGCCGCCGTAGCGGTCCACCAGGGCGTGGAACGGCCCGTCCTCCTCCTCGTCGAACCGGCGGGCGAAGAGGTCGTCCAGCACCTCGTGGCGCAGCAGGAGCGCCTCGTGCTCGCCCATCACGCTCACCGACGGGTCGATCCCCAGCCGGTAGAAGTACTGGCGCACCAGCGACAGGCAGAAGCTGTGCAGCGTGCTGATGGCCGCCCGGCCCAGCAGGGCCAGCTGCCGCTGGAGCCGCTCGTTGTCCGGGTCTTTCGCCAGCGCCGCCTCGATGGCCGCGCCGATGCGCTCCCGCATCTCGGCAGCCGCCGCCTCGGTGAAGGTGACCACCAGGAGCTCGTCGACGTCGATGGGGTCGCCGGGATCGGTCAGCCGCCGGATCACCCGTTCCACCAGCACCGCCGTCTTGCCGGAGCCCGCGGCCGCCGCCACCAGCAGGTCGGTACCCCGGGCCGTGATCGCCTGCTCCTGCTCCGGGGTCCAGCGCACCTCACCGCTCACCCGCTCCACCTCCCATCGCAACTCGCTGCCACACCGCCGGGGCGGCGATCTTCTCCAGGCGCCGGTACGTCTGCCCCTCCACCCCAGGGTCGAACTGGCAGACCGACCGGTACTGGCAGTATGTGCAGGGCGTCTCATCCGCCAACCGGTAGGGGGCGACCGCCACCTCGCCCTCCATCACCCGGGCGCCGCACTCGCCCACGATCTTCTTCAGGTGGTCGAAGAGCAACCGGAACTGCGTCGGGTCGGCCACCGGGGAGCCCTTGCGCACGGTGCCGTCCTGGTTCACCCGGGCCTGGATCAGGCCTAGCCCGGCCTCGTCCATGGCCAGGATCACCGCCGGATCGGCGCTCACCAGCCCCCGGGCCTGGTACCGCCTGCGCCGCCGACGCCGGATTTCGTCTTCCGGCTGCGGTCCGGGCAGCGGCTCCAGCGGGTTGTGCACCGGGAAGTAGAGCGCCCCGGCCGGGACCCGCTCCCCGGGCAGCAGCGGCTCGCCGCCCTCCACCACCGCGCACAGGTAGAGCAGCAACTGCAGGGCCAGGCCGTGGTAGAACTCGCCCAGCCGCAGGTCGCGCTGGCTCGACTTGTAGTCGATCACCCGCACCAGCCAGCTGCCGTCGGGCCGCTGCAGGGCGTCCACCCGGTCGATGCGGCCGCGCAGCAGCACCCGGTCGCCGCCGGGCAGCGGCACCGCCACCGGCGGCAGGCCGTCCTGCTCCTCGCCGAAGGGCACCTCCACGGCGACCGGCCGGAAGCGGCCGTGGGCCACGTGCTCGCCCAGGAAGCCGAGCGTCGCGCGCAGGGTGCGGCGGATCACCTTCAGGAGGTAGCGGTGCTGCGGGCTGGAGAGGAGGATCTCGCTCTGCAGGCGGGGCGCCAGGCGGTCCACCACGTCGTCCATGCGCCGGGCCGCCTCGTCGGGCGCCAGCGCGTCCCACGAAAGCCCATCCCGCTCCAGCTCCCGCACGAAGAGCGACAGGGCGGCGTGGTAGAACAGGCCGAACTCGGGCGCGTCCACCTGGAACTGGGCCCGCTCCTGCAGCCTGAGGGCGTAGCCGGCGAAGTGGCGGAACGGGCAGGCGAGGAAGGCCTCGAGCCGGCTGACGCTGGTGAGCAGCCGCTCGCCGTAGAGCAGCCGGGCCAGGTCGCGCCCCAGCGGCGCCGACCGGCGGCGGAACCATTCCTCGTAACCCACCGCGGCCAGGATGGAGGCGCTCGCCTCGTGCAGCCCGGGCTCGCTGACCGCCCACTGGTAAAGGTCGAGCCAGAGGGGGTCGAGGGGATAGCCCGAGCGGGCCTGCCGCAGGGCCCGCGCGATGGAAGCGGCCAGCTGCACCGGCGTGGTGACCGCATCGAGGGCCTCCGCCGCCGAGCCGCCCGCCGGGACGGCCGGCCGCGGCTGCAGTGCGGGGAAGAGGCGCCGCAGCCGGTTCACCACCGGCGAGGGGGCAGTCGCCCGGCCCGACTCGTCGGCCAGCGGGTAGCTGATCCAGAGGAAGTCCGACCCCCGGGTGAGCGTCAGGTAGGTGAGGAACTGCTCCTGGAAGAGCCGCTCCAGGCTGGTGGGGCCGACGTCGAGCCCGGCCTGCTTCAGCCGCTCCCGCTCCCGATCGGTGAAGATGGCGTCCTCCGCCGGCTGGGGCGGGAAGTCCTTCTCGGTGGCACCCAGGATCAGCGTGGCCCGGACGCCGGCGTGCCGGCTTCGCTCCACGGTGCCGACGATCACCTGGTCCAGGCCGGGCGGGATCAGGCCCAGCCGCAGACCGTCCAGTCCCGCGGCGAGCACCTGCAGGTACTCCCGCGGGGTCATCTTCTCGTTCCCCAGTCCTTCCACCACCTGGTCGAAGAGCTCCAGCACGCGGGTCCAGACTTGCTCGTGCTCCCGGGCGGTCTCCAGGTCGCCCCGCTTCTGGGCCTCCTCCTTCCACGCCTCCAGCTGGCGGGCGACTTTCAGGTCGTCCAGCAGCTGGAACAGGTAGGTGGTGAGCTCCCGGACGGTGAGGCCCTGGCGGCTCCGGCGCTCGATGCGGCGGTGGAAGGCCAGCAGCGGTGCGGTGGCGCGGCTGCGGATGTGGTGGATGCGTTCCAGCAGGGCCCGCTGACCCGGACCGGCGGGCGTCTCGTCCTCCTCCAGGGTGTAGCGGCGGAGGTACTGCCAGGGCTCCGGCTGCTGCCAGGCGCGGCCCCGGATGCCGTGCTCGATCACGTAGTTCTCCAGCAGGTCGACCTCCGTGCGGGAGACACCGGCCAGGTCGGTCTTGAGGTAGCGGAAGACGGGGTCATACGCCCAGTCGTGCACTACCACCTCCAGGGCCGCCCGGAGGAGCTCCACCAGCGGGTGGTGGGCGACGGTGCGCCGCCGGTCGATGAACGCGGGGATCCCGTGCTCGGCGAAGATCGTGGCGGTGAGGTCGCCGTACTCGTCGAGGTTGCGGGCAATCACGGCAATCTCCCGGAAGCGCAGCCCCTCCTCCCGCACCAGCCGCAGGATCTCCCGGGCGGCCGCCGCCACCTCCTCCCGCCGGTTCTGCGCCTCCACGAGGGCGATGTGCGCCGGCGCGTCCGTCCAGGCCGGGGCCGACTGCCGGAAGAGGTATTGCTCCACGTGGGCGAGTTCGGGGGCGTGCCGGAAGCGGTGACCTTCCCGCAGAAGCAGGGGCGGGTCAACGGGCACGCCGTTCTCCAGGGCCAGCGCCACGAGCTGGTCGTAGGTGGTAAGCGGCGGATGGAAGAGGTCGCCCGGACCGTGGTGCCCGCCGGCCTTGTAGAGCTGGCCCGGGGGGATGCAGAGGCTCACGTGGACCTGCCGGGCGGAGCGCATGATCGCAGCCAGCACGGTCAGTTCCTGCGGGGTGAAGCCATTGAACCCGTCCACCCAGACCTCGGCGCCGTCCAGCAGCCGGCTCTGCTCGAGGTGGGCCGCCAGCACGGTGAGGTAGTCGTCGGGGTCGGTGAAGCGGTTCTCGGTGTACTGCTGGAGGTCCGCCATCACCAGGGAGAGGTCGTGCAGCTTCGCCCCGAGCGCGGTCTCGCCCAGTCCCTCGGCCTCAAGCTGCTCGAACTGCCGCCGGAGGCTCTCGGGCCCCTGCTGGTAGCTGCGCAGCTCGCGGATGGAGCCTGCGACGCGCTCGATGAAGCCGGGCTTGTCCGCGACCTGGTGGAAGAGGCGCAGTTCGCCGCGCCGGCGCTCGAGGAGGGCGCGCAGGACCATCTGCTTGCCGAGGTCGGAGAGCGGCGGCAGCGCCAGGCCGCCCACCTTGAGGGACACGCGCCAGGCCAGTCGCTGGAAGGAGAGCACCTGCGCCCGCATGATGCCCTTGAGCCGTCCGCTGCTGAGCAGGGCCTGCTCCACCTGGAAGGTGGCCTGCTCGGGCACGAGCAGGATGAGCGGGGGCCCGGACGGCGCGGCCAGGGCGGCCTGGGTGAGTTCGTCCAGGCAGGTCTGGCTCTTGCCGGAGCCGGCACTGCCGATGATGAAGCGCACGGCCATGATGGGACCTCCTTTTGTGTGATGCGGTGAACGGTGGGTTGCCCGGGGCAGCGGGGCTCGGCGCCCCGGCCGTATGAGCAGTGGTAACACTCTTCGGCGGAAGCCGTTCCGTGCCGCCGGGCAGGGCGGCTCGCCGCCGCTGGCGCGCACCGGCGGTTGTGCTCCTCGTCGGCCGGGCGTGCTCGCTCCGCTGCGCTCGCGCCGGCCTCCTGCGGAGCCTGAACCGGCGCCAGCAACGCGGCTTCGCTCGCCCTGCCCGGACCGGGGCACCCACGCGTACTGCCAGCCTCCGTGCGAGGCCTTACGCCCGCTCGAGGCGCAGGCGGCTGCCCCGGCCGCCGGGCTCGGCCGGCTCGACGATCACCCGGCGCTGGAGCCGGGCGCGCAGCTCGGCCACGTGGCTGATCACGCCGACCTTCAGGTTCTGGCCGCGCAGTCCCTCGAGGGCGGAAATCACCACGTCCAGTAATTCGGGGTCGAGGGTGCCGAAACCCTCGTCCAGGAAGAAGAACTCCAGCGGGTAGCGGCCCCGCAGCTGAATCTGTTTCGAGAGTGCCAGGGCCAGCGAGAGCGAGGCCAGGAAGGTCTCGCCGCCGGACAGGCTGGTCACCGCCCGGCAGACGCCGCCGTTGGCGTCGTCCCGGATCAGGAAGCCGCCGCCGGGCTCCGTGACCAGGGCATAGCGGTCGCGGGTGAGCTGGCCCAACTGCTGCGATGCATCCGCCGCCACCCGGCGCATCTGCTCCGCCGCAAGGAAGTCCACAAAGGCGTTGCCCTGAAGCACCTTGCGCAGCTCTTCCAGGTAGTTCACCTGCGTGCTCAGGGCCGTACGCCGCTCCTCCAGTTCCTGCCAGCGCTGCTGCTTGGCCAGCAGGTCGGCGAGCACCTGCTGCGCCCGGGCCCGTTCCTCGCGGCGCTCCTCGACGGCGGTGCGGGCCTGCTCCAGCCGGGCCGACCAGCCCTGCCACTCCGCCTCGGTCAGGCTCCGCCCGGCCAGCTGGTCCCGCAACTCCCCCTGGCGGCTCTGCAGCCGCACCCCTTCCTGCTCGTGCGCCTGGATCAGCGCCTCCAGCTCCGCCTGCCGCTGGGCGCTCCGCAAGGCCGACCGTGCGGCCTGTCCGTCCGGGAAACCCGCGGCTTCGAGGGCCGAGGCCAGAGCGGCTGCGGTCTCGGCGTCGCGCTGCGCCGCGAGTTCGGCCTCCCGCCGGGCGGCAGCCAGGGCCGACTCCGCCTGGCGGTGGGCCCGCTCGGCCTGGTCCCGTCGCTCGGCCGCGCTGGCCTCGTCCTCCTCCAGACGGCGGAGCTGCGCCTCCACGGCGGCCAGCTGCGGCGCCGCCGGCTGGCCGCCGGAAAGCCGCCGCCACTCGCTTTCGATCTCGCTCAGGCGCTGCCGCGCCTCCGCCAGCTCCACCTCACGCTGATGGAGCAGTTTCGTGTACTCCTGCTCCCGACGGCGCAGCTCTTCCAGCGTCCGTTCCTGCTCCTCCTGTTCGCTCCGGAGCGCTTCCAGCTGCTTGCGCAGGCCGGCCACCCGCCGGTCCGCCTCCGCAATCCGCCGCTGGGTCTCCTCCACGGATTCCGGCGTCATGTCGCCCCGGGCGGCGTCGAACTCCGCCTGCCGCTCCGCCAGACTCCGGGCAAGCGCCTCCACCTCGCCGTGCGCCTCTTCCACCGCCCGTTGCGCCAGATCGGAGCGGGCCATCCGGTCCGCGGCCTCGGCTGCGGCGCGGGAGAGCCGGTCGGCCTGCTCCTGCCGCTTCGCCTGCCAGGTGGTAAGCTCGTCCCGCCACGCCTCGAACCGGGCCCTGCGCTCCCGGTGGCCGGCGGCCTCCCGTTCGAGCGCGGCCTGGAGCTGCGCCGGCGGCAGCCCGCGCCAGGCAGCAGGCAGCTGCTCCTGCAGTTCGGCCACCCGGGCTTCCGCCTGTTGCAGGGCGGCCTCCGCCTCCGCCGCGCGCCCGGCTGCTGCCGCGGCCTGCTGCCCGTTGGCAATCCGCTGCTGGGCGGCCCGCTCCAGGGCCAGCTCCACCTCACGCAGCCTGGCCTCGGCCTGCTCGAGCTCCGCCTCGCGGGCCTGGAGGTCCGCGGCGGCCTCCGGGCTGGCGGGATGTGGATGCTCCCGCGATCCACAGACGGGGCAGGGGGCCCCCTCCTTCAACTCGGAGACCAGCGCCGCCGCGTGGGCCTGGCGCCGGGCCTCCGCCACGGCCGCCCGGGCCGCCTCCCGCGCCGCACGGGCGGCGTCCAGCTCCTGCCTGCGCTGAACCTCGGCGGCAGCCGCCCGGTCGGCTTCCTGCTGCAGCCGCGCAGCCTCACCGGCGCGCGCCTCGTACTCTTCGCGCCGCCGGGCCGCCTGCTCCAGCAGCACGGACAGGGTCCGGATCTGCTCCGCGACCCGGCTCAGCCAGGCCTCCTCGGCCCGCAGGTCGTCATCGCTCGCGGGCGGCTCTGCCTCCAGCTGCGCCACGGTCTGCTCAATCTCCCTGAGCCGGCGCTCCGCCTCGACCTGCAGGGCCCTGCCCTGCTCGGCCAGCCGCCCGGCCTTGCGCATCTCATCCTCCCGCTGACGAAGGCGCCGCTCGGCCTCGGTGAGGCGGACCTGCGCCTCCCGCAGCCGGTCGAGGCTGCGCACGGCCTGGCTGACCCGTTCCCTCAGTTCCGCCGAAACGTCCAGCGCCGCAATCTGCTCCCGCAGCCGCGCCTCCCTGGCGAGCAGGGTCTGGCGGTGTTCCGTGCCCGCAGCCAGCTCGGCGGAGACCTGGGCCAACAGGCCCTGGCCCTTGGCGACGCGCGCCGCCAGGTCTGCCGCCTTGCCGCGGGCCTCCGCCAGCGCCCCCTCCAGCTCGGCAGCCCGCTGCAGGTCCCGCTGCCGCCGGGTGAGGGCCGGAAACTCGTTTGCCCGGCGGGTCCTCGCCGCCTCGTGCGCCTCAACTGCCGCGTCCAGGGAGGCCGTGGCGGCGGCGAGGGCCTGCTCCGCCTCCGCCAGCCGGGCAGCCGACTGAGCCGCCTGCGCGGCGGCCTGGTCCCGGGCCTCCAGGTGGGGGCGCACTCCGTCCGCCCGGCGGGCGGCCAGCAGCTCCTGGCGCCACGCCTGGGCCTCCGTCACCTGCCCCTGCCATGCGGCCAGCCGCTCCTCCACCTCCCTGAGTTCCTGCTGCAGGTTCCAGACCCGCTCCCAGGACCGGAACTCGGCCTCCACACGGCCCAACTCCTCTTCTGCGGTCGTGAGCAGGGCCGCCGCGATCCCAAGCCGCTGCTCGGCGGCCGAAACGGCCTCGGCGGAGGCGTCTCCCAGCCCGGCCTGCTCCGACTCGACGGCGATCAACTGGCCGCGCACGGCTTCCAGCCGCTGCCGCAGCCGCTGGTGGAGCTTGTCGCCGTACTGCTCCAGTGCGAAGATGCGCTGCAGCATCTTCGTGCGCTCCGCCCCCGTGAGCGTCAGGAACTCCGCAAACTGCCCCTGGGGCAGCACCACGGCGCGGGTGAAGTCTTCCACCTGGAGCCCCAGAAGGTCGATCACCCGCTGCGTCACCTCACGGTCCTTGTCGGCGAGCACCTCGTCGCCCGCCGGTGCGTCACCCGGCAGCGCGCCGTCGGCGGTGCGCACCCGGACCAGCCGGGCGTACTCGCTGCGGATGGAGGGGGTGTCCTTCTCGCGCTTGTAGGCGCGCTCCACGCGGTACGTCTCGGGGCCAAGGCCGAACGTAAACTTTACATAGAGCCGGTTCTCGGCATGGTTCATGATGCCGATGGTCCCCCGCTCCGCCCGGCCCACCCGGCCGTACAGCGCAAGGGTGATGGCGTCCAGAACGGTCGACTTCCCGGCGCCGGTGGGGCCGAAGATGCCGAACAGGCCGCCGTCCAAGAGCTGCGTGAAGTCGAGTTCCTGCTTCTCCCGGTAGCTCTGCAGTCCCGCAAATTCGAGCCGGATCGGCCTCATTCTGCCCCCTCCTCGTCCTGGTCGCTTACCAGTTCCAGGAAGAGCCGCACCAGTTCGTCCGGCGGCGTGCCGCCCCGCTCCTGCTGGTAGAACCGGATGAACTTCTCCTGCAGGCTCAGCTGCAGCTCTTCCCCGCCGACCGCCACCTCCTCCTCGACCGTCGGGATCACCGGGCGGATGTGGATGATGTCGGGCCGCAGGGTGCGGAGGCGGTGGATCTGGTCGAGGGTGAGGGGATGCTCCAGGTGGATCGTCAGGTCGATGAACGCGGTGGGATCCTTGCCCTCGCCGACCCAGCGCTCCACCTCGGCCAGGCCCCGGGCCTCCCACCTGACCAGCGGCCGCCCGGCGGTGATGGGAATCTCCCGCAGGGCGGGCGCGGAGTCGCCCGGACGGAGTTCCAGCACGGTGACGCCCTTGGTGTAGCCCGTCTCGCTGAAGGAGAACGAAAGCGGCGACCCGGAGTAGCGGGTGACCGCCGCCGCCCCGTGGATCTGCTGGGGGCGGTGCAGATGGCCCAGCGCCACGTACTGGGCGCCCGGGGGCACGGCGTCGGCGTAGACGGTGTACGCGCCGCCCATGTGGATCGGCCGCTCCACGTCGCTGGTCTCGGCCCCGCCGGCCATGTAGATGTGGCTCGTGACCAGGCGGACGGCACCGGGGTGGAAATGCCGCGCCGCCGCCGCAAGCCAGCCCTTCACCTGGTCAGAGTAGAGGGACTGCAGTTCCTCCTCGCCCAGGGTATCGGCCAGGAGCTGCTTCAGGCGGGACTCGGAGGGATAGGCCAGCGCCAGGACCACCGCCGGGTGGTCCACGCCGGGCACGGTGAGTTCCACCCACCCCGGCCCGGCGGCGACCCGCTGCACCCGATCGGAGCCCGGGGTGTGGGTGCCGGGGTCGTCATAGGGGTAGCCGAAGAGGACGGCCCCGTGCCGCTGGGCCAGGGCCCGCACTGCGGTGAGCCGGTCCGGCGAGTCGTGGTTGCCCGCGATGACCACCACCGCCCGGCGTCCCCCCTCGCCCAGCCGGGCGAGGGCCTCGCAGTACAGCTCCTCGGCGCTGGCCGGGGGGTTGACGGAATCGAACACGTCGCCCGCGATGAGCACCAGATCGATGGCCTCATCCCGGACGATCGCACACAGCTCGTCCACGAACTTCTCGTGCTCTTCCTGCCGGCTGCGGCCCTCCAGGGTGCGGCCCAGGTGCCAGTCGGCGGTGTGGAGGATTCGCACGGGCCTGTCCTCCTCTTGCGCAAGTTTGTTCGGGGAGAAGTTCTTGGTGGAACGGGTGTTCTCCTTCCCCGCCTGCGGGTGATTCGGTGGATGAGAACAGGTCGCAGTTCCATGTGTAGAGATTGCCGAAGCTGGAATGTTCTGGGTTTCCGTGCGCGGCGTCGCCCTCTCCCCGCTCCTGCAGCAGGCTCAACCGAACAAGCCGTGACACGTCCAGGTCATCCAGCCGCCAGGAGGAGAGCTCGTCCTTCGTGCGGGCGCACTCCTGGCAGAGGGGCTCCCGGCGGGAACGCCCGGTGAAGTCCTTGCGGGGAAACACATGGCCGCATTCGGGGCAGACCAGTTCCCTGAACTTGCGCGCCACGTCACTCCCCCACTGCCAGGCCTCGCTCCTCGGCGGCGGCGACCAGCAGGTCCAGCAGCCGGGCCGTGGCCCGCACGTCGTCCAGCGCCCGGTGGTGCCTGTCCGCGGCGATTCCCCAGTGGTCCAGCAGGGCCTCGAGCCTGTGGCTGGGCAGGCCGGGAAAGAGCCGGCGGCTCAGCCGCATGGTGCAGAGGACGGGACCGCCGTACGGCGGCAGCCCCGCCCGGGCCAGCTCCTGATTGAGGAAGCGCAGGTCGAAGGCGGCGTTGTGGGCGACCAGGAGCGGCTGGTCATGCAGAACCTCGGCCATGAGCCGTTTGATGGCCAGGGTGGTGGGCGGGGCGTCGGCCAGGTCGGCGTCGGTGATGCCCGTAAGATGCGTTATAAATGAAGAAAGCGGACGACCGGGGTTGCAGAGCGACTGGAACTCCACGGTGCGGTCCCGCTCAAAGCGGACAGCAGCAATCTCCATCACGCGGTCGGTCGTCCGGAGACCGGTGGTTTCGAAGTCCAGCACCACGTAGGGAAGACGTAACATGGGGCAGCCTCCTCCAGGTCTCTCCATCGCTGCCGGGTGACTTCCCTGGAGGAGGCCGTGATTCCTGCTGTGCGTGACCGGCGGGCCGGAAGACGGCGCGGCAGGCCCGCCCTTACGGAGTCTCAGGCCATTCGTCGCCAACCGTGATGGGCTCCGCAACTTCGTCCGTCTTGGCGTCCACGAAGAAGGTGACGTTCGGGCCAGGGTGGAGGCTCTGCACGATCCAGGTGCTCCGCGGCCGTCCTTCCCCCTCGCTGTCGCTCAGGTAGGCGGGCACGTAGTCCGGAACCAGGATGGCGTCGAACTCCCTCCCTTCCCGAGCCGCGGGCGGGATCAGGGCGATCGCCTGCCCGGGCGAGTTGACCGGCCCCGCCGGCGCATGCGCAGCGACGGACTGGCCCGGGTCGCCCCGGCTGCCAGTCTCGGTGCTCGCAGGCTCGGAGCCGGCCGTCTCGCCCGGTGTCCCGGGATCGGACGGGCGCAGGGTGCAGGCCGTGATCAGCAACATCAGCACCCCGAGGAGTGCGGCCAGTGATGCCCCCGGTTCGGCGGGCTGAGGCTGTAAGGGAGGGCGTCGCCGAAGGGTCGCTTGACGCAGCACACATCTGCGGGGCCAGGTGCGCCGTGCACCGTGAAAGGGAGCCCGGGCAACGCTCGCCCGGGCTCCACCCCTTTGCTACTGCGCCTGCGTTGTCCGGTTGTAGTCCTCGATGCCCTTGGTGATCTCCTCCGCCGCCTTGGCCAGTGCCTCCGACGCCGTGGCCTGGCCCAGGATCACCGACTCCATTGCCGCCTCCACGATCTGGCGGGCCTGCGGGAAGGTGCCGATCACCGCGCCCTGGGTCACCGTGGTGAGCGGCGAGGACCGCAGCTGCTCGATGGCCGTGATGAACTGCGGCCGCTGGGTGTGCCAGTCCTTCAGGATCTGCTCGTCGTAGGCGGCCTTGCGGATCGGGAAGTAGCCGGTGGCAATCGACCACTCGGCCTGAACCTCCGGCCTGGTCAGCCACTTCACGAACTCCCAGGCAGCCCACTGTTCTTTCAGCGGCTTGGTGTTCGTGATCCAGAGCGATGCGCCGCCGATGATCACGCCGCCGTTGGCCCCTTCCGGGCGCGGCAGGAAGGCCGTGCCGATCTCGAACTTATCGCCCACGCCGGCGAGGATATTGCCCAATGCGGCCGTGGAGTCCATGGTCATGGCGACGCGCCCGGAGGAGAAGGCCGCCTGCGTCTCCGCCGTCCGGCGACCCAGGTTGATCGCCACGCCCTCGTCCACCATCTCCTTCAGCCAGTTCACGAACCGCTCGCCCTCGGGCGAGTTGATGATCGCCTTCGTGGCCCGGGCGCTGCGGCCGTTATCGTTGTCCACGTAGTGGGCCCCCTGCACCGCCAGGAACTGCTCGAAGAACCAGCCGTAGAGGGCGATGCTGGCGCCGTGGCGGGTCTCGCCGCCCTGGGTGACCGTCAGCTTGCGGGCGTACTCCTTGAACTCCTCAAAGGTGCGGGGCGGCTGTTCGGGGTCGAGCCCCACCTCCCGGAAGGCATCCTTGTTGTAGTACACAATCGGCGTGGACGTGTTGAACGGCATCGAGTAGAGGCGCCCGTCGAAGGTGTAGTAGCCCAGGATGTTGGGCTCGAAGTCCTCGGTGGAGAAGCCGTCGGCGTCGATGAAGTTCTGCATCGGGGTGATCATGCCCGAGTCGATCATGAAGCGGCTGCCGATCTCATACACCTGCATGATGGTGGGACCCTCGGGGCCGGCCGCCCGCAGTTTCTGCAGGGCGTCGTCGTAGCTGCCCTGGTAGACGGCCTCCACCTCCACCCGGTCCTGCGAGCTGTTGAACCGCTGTACCAGCCGGTCCACCGCCTCGCCGGCGACGCCGCCCATCGCGTGCCAGAAGGTGACCTTCACCCGCTCGCCGGGCTGGATCTCCACCTTCTGAAACTCGCCGTCCGAGCCGGCGCCGCCGCCTCCGCCGCTGCGGGTGCAGCCGGCCAGCAGGGCCAGGATCAGCACCAGGGCCCAAAGGGTCAGGAATGGACGTCTGAATCCTCTCACGTGAAAACTCCTCCTCTTCACGAGAGTTGCGTAAGCCGCTACCCCTTGATGCCGCCGGCCATCAGCCCGCGCACCAGGTAGCGCTGCCCCCACAGCAGGATGACGAGGGCGGGCAGCATGCAAAGCACCACGCCGGCCATGATGCGGTGGTACTGCATCCCCTCCTCGTTCATGAGGAAGCGCACGCCGATCTGCACCGTCCGCATCAGCCGGGTGTTGGTCACCAGGAGCGGCCAGAGGTACTGGTTCCAGGTGTTCAGGAACGTGTAGGCACCCAGGGTGAGCAGGCCGGGGCGGGCGAGGGGCAGGGCGATGGACCAGAAGAAGCGGAACCGGCCGCAACCGTCAATGCGGGCTGCGTCCTCCAGCTCCCGGGGGATCTGCAGGAAGAACTGCCTCAGCAGGAACGTGCCGAAGGCGGTCGCCAGGAAAGGCAGGATCAGCCCCGGGTACGAGTCCAGCAGCCGGAGCGACCGGATGGTCAGGTAGTTGGGGATCAGGGTGACCTCCCAGGGCACCATCATGGTCGACATGAACAGAGCAAAGAGCGCCGCCCGGCCCGGGAACCGCAGGAAGGCGAAGGCGTAGCCCGACAGGCTCGCGGTGGCGATCTGACCGAGGGTGACGGCCGCGGACACCACGAGCGAGTTGAGCAGGTACCGCCCCACGGGCACGGTGCGGGCGACGTCTGCGTAGTTGGCCCAGTTCGGGGTACTGGGCACGAACCGGGGCGGGAAGGTGTTGACCTCCGCCGGGGGCATGAGGCTGATGGAGACGGCGTACAGAATCGGGAACACGATGATTACGGCGGCCACCGTGAGGGCCACATACAGAAGCAACCGGTTCAGTCGGGCGGCGAGGCTCACTGGTAATGCACCCGCCTCTCCCCCAGCCTGAACTGGATGTACGTCAGCACCACCATCACGATGAAGAGCAGAATCGCCTGTGCGCTGGCGGAGCCGAACTCGTACTGGCGGAAGGCCACCTGGTAGATGCGGTAGACCACCGTGTTCGTGGCATCCGACGGCCCGCCCGCCGTCATGATTTCGATCTCAGCGAAAACCTGGAACGCGTGGATGACGCCCACCACGGCGGCGAAGAAGAGCGTCGGGGAGATCATCGGCAGCGTGACGTAGCGCGTCTTCGCCCAAAATCCCGCGCCATCCACCACCGCCGCCTCGAGAAGTTCATCCGGCACGTTCTGCAGGCCGCTCAGCATCAGGACGAAGTTGAACCCGAGGCGGAGCCAGATGCTGACCATCCCCACCGACAGGAGCGCCCACCGGGGATCGGTGAGCCAGTGGATCGGGGCGATGCCCACCAGCCCGAGCAGATAGTTGACCATGCCCGACACCGGGTTGAGCAGCATCACCCAGATGGTGCTCCCGATGGCGGCCGAGATGGCCAGCGGCGAGGAGAAGATGAGCTGAAAGATGCGGGTGCCCTTGAGCGGCTGGTGCGCCAGCAGGGCGAGCACGAAACCGAGGATGAGACCGACGGGAACCGTGTAGAGTACAAAGAGGAGCGTCACCCCCATGCTCTGCAGGAACGTGGACGAGAGAGCGTTCGCGTAGTGCTGCAGCCCCAGGAAGACCCGGGGCCGGCCCAGCGGGTCGGTGAGGAAGAGGCTGAGGTAAATGGAGCGCACGATCGGGTAGAAGGTGAAGATGGCGAGCAGAGCCAGGCTGGGGGCGAGGTACAGGTAGGGCTCCAGCCGCTCCGACCACCGGACCCGCGCCCGCGGGGCCGGCTCGGGCAGCCGGGGCCGCACCGCTCGCTCCGGAAGGCTGGCCAAGTGCTTTCCCCCTTTCGACGACATTCCAGGGAATAATTCTTCCTTCGGAGCGCAGGCTCCTGCACCAAGAGTACCCCTTTTCTGTAATATCGCCCTACTATGATGAAGCGCTCTGGCGCGACAATGGCCCCGGCCAGGTGCATCGGGGCACAAAAAGCAGGGGGGCTGTCCCGGTTTGCCCGTGGGACAGCCCCTCGTCGATTGCGGTGTACGCTTGTGCGCAGTCCGTTACTGGACCGTCATGTTGTACTCTTCGATGCCCTTGGTGATCTGAGCCTCGGCGTCGGCCAGCGCCTGCTCCGGCGTCTTCTGGCCCAGCACCACGGCCTCCATCGCCTCTTCGACGATCTGGCGGGCCTGCGGGAAGGTCCCGATCACGGCGCCCTGGGTCGCCGTGGTCAGCGCGGAAGCGTGCAGCTGCTCAATCGCGGTGGTGAACTGCGGCCGCTCCGCGTGCCACTCCTTCAGGACCTCCTGCTCGTAGGCCGACTTGCGCACCGGGAAGTAACCCGTGCGAATCGACCACTCGGCCTGCTGCTCCGGCTCCACCAGCCACTTCACGAACTCCCAGGCCGCCTGCTGCTCTTCCTTCGGCCGGGTGTTGGTGATCCACACGGAAGCGCCGCCGATGATCACGCCGCCTTCCACACCCTCAGGCCGGGGCAGGAAAGCCGTGCCCACCTCGAACTTGTCGCCGACGCCGGACAGGATGGTGCTCAGCACGGCGGTGGAGTCGAGGGTCATCGCAATGCGGCCGGCGGAGAAGGCCGCCTGGGTGTCGCTGGTCTTGCGGCCCAGGTTGATGGCCGAGCCGTCGTCGATCATGGCCTTCAGCCACTCCATGATCTTCAGGCCCTCGGGCGTGTTGATGGTCGCCCTGGTCGCCCGGGCGGAGCGGCCGTTATCGTTGTCGACGTAGTGGGCGCCCTGAACCGCCAGGAACTGCTCGAAGAACCAGCCGTACCACGCGATGCCGGCGCCGTACCGGGTGTCAGTGCCCTCGGTCTTGGTCAGCTTCTTGGCATACTCGTGGAACTCCTCCATGGTCTTGGGAGGCTTCTCCGGATCGAGCCCGGCCTCGCGGAAGGCGTCCTTGTTGTAGTACACGATCGGCGTGGAGGTGTTGAACGGCATCGAGTACAGCCGCCCGTCAAAGGTGTAGTAGCCGAGGATGTTCGGTTCCAGGTCGCTGATGTCATAGCCCTCGGCGTCGATGAAATCCTGAATGGGGGTGATCAGCCCGGAGTCGATCATGAACCGGCTGCCGATCTCGTAGACCTGGATCATCGTCGGGCCGTCGGTGCCGGCGGCCTTCATCTTCTGCAGAGACTCGTCGTAGGTGCCCTGGTAGACCGCCTCTACCTGGATGCGATCCTGCGAGTTGTTGAACTTCTGGACGAGGTAATCGACGGCTTCACCATTCTTGCCGCCCATGGCGTGCCAGAAGACGACCTTGATCTTGCCGCTGGACTGGGGCGCTGCCTGCTGCTGCGTCTGGCTCCCTGACGGCGTGGTCGTGTCCGTGCCGCCGGACTTGGTGCCGGAGCTACCGCCGCAACCGGCCAGCAGGCTCAGCGCGAGGAGGAGCGCAGTCAGGGTCATGCCGGTTCTCCTGGTGCGTTGGAACATAGATTCGCCTCCCAACTCGACAAGATGTAGCCAAGCTACCCCTTCACGCTACCGGCCATCATGCCGCGCACGAGGTAGCGCTGACCCCACAGGAGGAAGACCAGGGCAGGCAGCATGAAGAGCACCACGCCCGCCATGATCCGGTGGTACTGCAAGCCTTCCTCGTTCATCAGGAACCGGGTGCCGATCTGGACCGTGCGCATCAGGCGGCTGTTGGTGACGAGCAACGGCCAGAGGTACTGGTTCCACGTGGAGAGGAAGGTGTACGCCCCCAGCGTGAGGAGGCCGGGCCGCGCCAGCGGCACGGCGATGGACCGGAAGAAGCGGAATCGGCCGCAACCGTCGATCCGGGCCGCCTCCTCCAGTTCCCGCGGAATCTGCATGAAGAACTGCCGGAGGAGGAAGGTGCCGAAAGCGGTGGCCAGGAACGGCAGGATCAAGCCGGGGTACGAGTCAAGCAGTTTCCACGACCGAATGGTGAGGTAGTTGGGGATGATGGTGATCTCCCAGGGCACCATCATGGTGGACATGAACAGCGCAAACAGCGCGTTCTTGCCCCAGAACTTCATGAACGCAAACGCATAGGCCGAGAGGCTGGCCGTGAGCACCTGGCCCAGCGTCACGGCGGTCGACACGATCAGGCTGTTGAGCAGGTAGCGAAAAATCGGGAACGACCGGGCAACTTCCACGTAGTTGGACCACCGGGGCGAGGACGGGATCAGCGTCGGCGGGAAGGTGTTCACCTCCGACGGGTCCATGAGGCTCGTCGAGACGGCGAAGAGGATGGGGAACATCATCACCAGTGCCGCCAGGATCAGGGCGAGGTAGAGCAGCACCTTGCTGAAGCGGTCTGCGATTATCACTGGTAGTGCACCCGCCTTTCACCCAGTCGGAACTGGAAGTATGTGAGGATGACCATCACGATGAAGAGCAGGATCGCCTGAGCGCTGGCCGAGCCGAATTCGTACTTCCGGAAGGCTTCCTGGTAAATCTGGAAGACGACCACGTTCGTCGCGCCCGAGGGACCGCCGGCGGTCATCATGTCAATCTCGGTGAAGACCTGGAAGGCGTGGATGACACCCACCACCAGGGCAAAGAAAATCGTGGGGGAGATCATGGGCAGCGTGACGTGGATGGTGCGAGCCCAAGGCCCGGCGCCGTCCACCAGAGCTGCCTCGTAGAGCTCCTCCGGCACGTTCTGCAGGCCGCTCAGCATCAGGACGAAGTTGAACCCGAGGCGGAGCCAGATGCTGACCATGCCCACGGCCCACAGCGCCCATTTGGGATCGGTCAGCCACCGGACCGGCTCAATGCCGATCAGCCCCAGCAGGTAATTCACAATACCAGAGACCGGGTTCAGCATCATGAGGAAGATGGTCGCACCCGTGGCCGCCGATACGGCCAGCGGCGAGGAGAAGACCAGCTGGAAGAAGCGGCTGCCCTTCACCGGCTGATAGGCCAGCAGGGCGAGGATGAAACCCAACACGAGCCCGACGGGAACCGTGTACAGCACGAACTTGAGCGTGACGAGCAGACTCTGGAAGAACCCACCTGTGAGCTGCGTCGCGTAGTGTCTGAGCCCGATGAACACTTTGGGGTTCCCGAGGGGGTCGGTAAGGTAGAGACTCAGATACACGGAGCGGATGATCGGGTAGAAGACGAAGATGGAGAGCAGGATCAGACTGGGGGCGATGTACAGGTAGGGTTCCAGACGCTCGGCCCAGCGACCCAGTTTCCAGTTACTTCCACCCTTTGAGCGAAAAGCTGCCTCGGTCCCGGCGCGCAATAGGTGTCACCCCGTTCTGCCGTGATGTGCCAGTCTGTGATGCACCAGAGTCTCAAATGTAAGTTCTTCTCACTACTCATGTTTCCTTCCACTTCGATGTGTATTAATTCGAGGAGGGATGATTGGGCACATCGATCGATTCAGGGATGTACGGTTCTTGTCGAAGATATCTAGTGCTTCTGTCTACCGCTGCAAACATCTATGTATTTAGACTTTTGCTAATAACTCCTTGAAGGGTTTGTTGTGGAGGAATCCACACAAAGGGGGCGAATACGATTGCTTTAATACATTAAAGGGGTGAGAACCATGCCAGCCTTCCGCCGCATCCTGGTGGCCAACCGGGGTGAAATCGCCATCCGTATCTTCCGCGCCTGCACGGAACTGGGGAAACAGACCGTGGCGATCTACTCCGAGCAGGACAGCTTCTCGCTCCACCGGTACAAGGCGGACGAGGCCTATCTCATCGGCGAGGGCAAGGGGCCCGTCGAGGCCTACCTCGACATGGAGGGGATCATCCGGCTGGCACGGCAGCACGACGTCGACGCCATCCACCCCGGCTACGGGTTCCTGGCCGAGAACGCCGCCTTCGCCCGGCTCTGCGGGGAAAACGGCATCGCCTTCATCGGCCCCGATCCCGAACATCTGGAGATGTTCGGCGACAAGGTGGCCGCGCGCCGGATCGCCCAGGAGGCCGGCCTGCCCCTGCTCCGGGGCACCGACCGCCCGGTTGCATCCACCCGGGAGGCGCTCGCCTTCGCCCGGGAGGTGGGCTACCCCGTCATCGTCAAGGCCGTGCTGGGCGGCGG
Organism: Symbiobacterium sp.; assembly: GCF_040797425.1. Classification (NCBI taxonomy): domain Bacteria; kingdom Bacillati; phylum Bacillota; class Clostridia; order Eubacteriales; family Symbiobacteriaceae; genus Symbiobacterium; species Symbiobacterium sp. Next base: position 32,424 of record NZ_JBFNEH010000014.1, read on the forward strand.
CGGACGGGGCATGCGGGTGGTCCGGTCCGACGCCGAGCTGGTGGCCGCGCTGGAGCGGGCGGGCTCGGAGGCCCGCGCCGCCTTCGGCTCGGGCGACCTGTACCTGGAGCAGTACGTGGAGCGACCCCGCCACATCGAGGTCCAGGTGATGGCCGACCGCTACGGCAATGTGATCCACCTCTACGAGCGGGACTGCTCGGTGCAGCGCCGCCACCAGAAGGTGGTGGAGATCGCCCCTTCCCTGGCCCTCACCGAGCCCCAGCGGCAGGAGATCTGTGGCGCCGCCGTCCGCCTCGTGGCCCGGGTGGGCTACGTGGGCGCGGGCACCGTCGAGTTCCTGGTGGATCAGAGCGGCCGCTTCTACTTCATGGAGGTCAATCCCCGCATCCAGGTGGAGCACACGGTCACCGAGGAGATCACGGGGCTCGACATCGTGCAGGCGCAGATCCGCATCGCCGAGGGGGCCCGGCTGGACGAGGCGCTGGGCGTGGCCTCCCAGGCGCAGGTGAACCGGCACGGCTACGCCATCCAGTGCCGGGTCACCACCGAGGACCCCACCAACGACTTCCTGCCCGACACCGGCCGCATCCTGGCCTACCGCTCCCCCGGCGGGCCGGGGGTAAGGCTGGACGGCGACAACGGCTTTGCCGGGGCCGAGATCGGGCCGTACTACGACTCGCTGCTGGTGAAGGCCACCACCTGGGGCCTCACCTTCGAGGCCGCCGCGGCCAAGATGAGCCGGGTGCTCCAGGAGTTCCGCATCCGCGGCGTCAAAACCAACATCCCGTTCCTGCTGAACGTCGTCCGCCACCCCCGCTTCCTGGCGGGCGACCTGGACACCAACTTCATCGCCAACACGCCGGAGCTCTTCCAGTTCGCGCCCCGGCGGGACCGCGGCACCAAGCTGCTCCGGTACATCGGAAGCGTGGTGGTAAACGGCGGGCCGGGCGTTCCACCCGGGGCGAAGCCGCCCGCCCGGGGCCACGTGCCCATCCCGCAGGTGGACGGCCCCGTGCCCTCCGGGGCCCGGCAGGTGCTGCTGGAGCGGGGGGCGCAGGGCTTCGTGGAGTGGATCCGTTCCCAGAAGCGCCTGCTGGTGACCGACACCACGATGCGGGACGCCCACCAGTCGCTGCTGGCCACCCGGGTGCGCACCCGGGACATGCTGGCCATCGCCCCCGCCACGGCCCGGCTGGCGGCGGGCCTCTTCTCGCTGGAGCTCTGGGGCGGCGCCACGTACGACACGGCCCTGCGCTTCCTGAAGGAGGACCCCTGGGAGCGGCTGGAGCTGCTCCGGGAGGCCATCCCCAACATCCCGTTCCAGATGCTCCTGCGCGGCGCCAACGCCGTGGGCTACGCCAACTACCCCGACAACCTGGTGCAGGCCTTCGTGAAGGAAGCCGCCGCGGCAGGCATCGACATCTTCCGCATCTTCGACTCGCTCAACTGGCTGCCCAACATGCGGCCGGCCATCGAGGCGGTGCGCAGCGAGGGCAAGGTGGCCGAGGTCGCCCTCTGCTACACCGGCGACATCACCGACCCCACCCGCACCAAGTACGACCTCAAGTACTACGTGAACCTCGCCCGGGAGCTGGAGGCCGCCGGGGCGCAGATCATCGCCATCAAGGACATGTCGGGCCTCCTCAAGCCCCGGGCGGCGACCATGCTGATCTCCGCCCTGAAGCAGGAGGTGGGCGTGCCGCTCCACCTGCACACCCACGACACCGCCGGCACCGGCCTGGCGACGCTGCTGGCCGCCGCGGCGGCGGGGGTCGACATCGTGGACGCGGCCCTCTCCTCCCTCTCGGGCCTGACCTCGCAGCCCTCGCTCAACACGCTGGTGGCGGCGCTGCAGGGCGACGAGCGTGACACGGGGCTCGACCCCGCCGGCCTGCAGCAGCTGGCGGACTACTGGCAGGAGGTCCGCCGCTGGTACGCCCCGTGGGAGTCCGGCCTGGCCGCGACGTCCGCCGAGACCTACCTGCACGAGATGCCCGGCGGGCAGGTCTCGAACCTGCGGCAGCAGGCGGCGTCGCTGGGTCTCGGAAACCGCTGGCCGGAGGTGGTCCAGGCCTACCGGACGGCCAACCTGGCCCTGGGCGACATCGTGAAGGTCACGCCCTCCTCCAAGGCGGTGGGCGACCTGGCGCTCTTCATGGTGCAGAACGGCATCCGCACCCCCGAGGAGCTGATCGAGCGGGGCGAGAGCCTCGCCTTCCCCGAGTCGGTGGTGCACCTGCTCTCCGGGTACATGGGCCAGCCTCCGGGCGGGTGGCCCGCCGACCTGCAGCGGGTGGTACTCAAGGGCCGGGAGGCCATCACCGTACGGCCGGGTGAGCTGCTGCCGCCCATCGACTTCACGGCGAAGCAGCAGGAGCTCTCGGAGAAGCTGGGCCGCCCTGCCAGCCGGCGGGAGGTGCTCTCGGAGATCATGTTCCCCGGCCTGGTGGAGGAGCTGGCCCGGCACCAGGAGGAGTTCGGCAACACGGCGGTGGTGGACACGCCCACGTTCTTCTACGGGCTCCGGCCCGGCGAGGAGACGCGGGTGGAGATCGAGCGGGGCAAGACGCTGATCATCAAGCTGATCGACGTGCGGGACCCGAAGCCCAACGGCATGCGGGAGGTGCTCTTCGAGCTGAACGGCTTCCCCCGGGAGGTCGAGGTGCCCGACGCCCGCCTGGCCGAGGCCGGCGTGCGCCGCCCGAAGGCGAGGAAGGGCGACCCGAACCAGCTCGGCGCCTCGATGCCCGGCAGGGTGGTCAAGGTGCTGGTCTCCCCCGGCGACGAGGTGGCCAAGGGGGTCCAGCTGGTGGTCACCGAGGCGATGAAGATGGAGAACGTGCTCACCGCCCCCCGGGACTGCAGGGTGGCCGAGGTGCTGGTCCGGGAGGGCGACCGGGTGGAGGCCGGCGACCTGCTCGTGCGGCTGGAGGGTTGATCGGGCGCCCCTCACCGGCGACCTGCCCGTCCGGCGCGCGGAGCGGAATGAACGGCATGGCGAAGGCCGGCGGCCGCCTCGTGGGGTGGCCGCCGGCCGCTGTGTGGTTCCGCTCCTCTAATCGTGCGAGACCGCCTGCTTGATGTACCGGTAGAGTTCGCCATCCATGCCGAAGATCAGCCCCGCATCGGGGTTCTCCCGATAGTACCGCTCCGCCGCCTGCGTGAGCGGTTCGTCGGCAGGCAGCAGCGCCCCGGTCGCCTCCTTCCAGCGCCGGGCCAGGGCGATGACCTCGGGGTCGTCCGGCGGCTTGCCGGCGCTCAGGCAGCGGCGGAACTCGGAGACCAGCCGCCGGCCTGTTTCGAACAGCCGCTGCTGCTCAGCAGGGTCCAGCGCCAGGTAGCGCCGCCGCAGGTCCTCCACCTGTTCCCGGCGGAAATGCGGGCTCCGCGTGAGGGTCAGCGCGTGGGCCACGGCCATGATCTCCTCCGTGGAGACCGGCCGTCCACGCTGCAGGTGTTCGTAGATGCGCCGCACGCGGTCCCGCACCTCAGTCAGCGCCGCGATCTCCGCGTCCAGCCTGTTCAGCTGCAGCTCCAGCATCTCCCGGGGGTCAGCGCCCCGGTCGCTGATCATCGCCCTGATCTCGCCCAGCGAGAAGCCGAGCTGCTTGAGGGAGATGATCTGCAGGAGCGTGCGCACGTCCTCATCCGAGTACACCCGGTGCCCCGACTCCGTGGTGTGCGACGGCGAGAACAGGCCGATCCGGTCGTAGTGGTGCAGCGTCCGCACCGTCAGCCCGACACGCCGGGCCAGTTCGCCGATCTTCCAGCCGCGCCCGCTCACCCGCCTCCCCCTTCCGCAGCGCCGCGCCCTCCGCCGCAGCTTTCGCCATCTCCGGGGGTTGAACCTGACGTAGCGTCAGGTTCTATACTCGGTGGCGAACCAGCCTGGTGGAGAGCGAGGGGATGTCTTGTCATGGAAAACTATATCATCAGGACGCTGGCCTTCAACCGCAGCGTCCGGATCATGTTCGCCGAGACCACCGGCATCGCCCGGGCCGTCTGCAGTCAGGGACAGGTGAGCGGCCGGGCCCTGCGCGCGGCGCTGGCCACCACGGTGACGGCCGCGGGCCTGCTCTGCGGCACCTTGAAGGACCACCAGCGCCTGAGCCTCAAGGTGGGGGCGAGCAGGCCGGGCTGCCGGATCTTCGCCGAGGTCGACTCCGGCGGCAACGTCCGGGGCTACCTCAGCGACGAGTGGCAGACGGTTCCTGCACCCGAGATCGCCGGGTTGTCGCTGCCGGAGCTGATCGGCACCGGCGGATCCCTCCAGGTGATCAAGGACCTGGGGATGTACCGGGGGTTCACGGGCATCACCGACATGCCGTACGGGAACATCGTGGATGACCTCGCCCACTACTTCCGCCAGAGCGAGCAGACACCCACCTGCTTCGTCTGCCACGTGGAGTTCGACGGGGACGACGAGATCGTCGCCTGCCGCGGTGCGATGGCGCAGCTGCTGCCGGGGGCGGACGAGGACAGCCTCCGCGAGGTCGAGGGCATCCTCCGCGCCCCCGCGGTAGCAGACCCGGAACGGCCTGTGTCCGAGCTGCCCGCGCTGCTGCCGGCCGACACGGCTCTCCTGGGCATCGCCCCCCTTCGGGCGTCGTGCGGCTGCTCTCGGGAGATGTTCTACCCCATGCTGATGAGCCTGGGCGTGGCGGACCTGAAGGATGCGGTGGCGTCCAACCGGAGCCTGGACGTCGTCTGCCACGCCTGTGGCTGCCGGTACTCGTTCGCGCCCGAAGAGGTGGCCGCGCTGCTCCCCCGGAACTAGCCCCTGACCTGGCGGGCGACGGATGTGCCGACGGTCTGTCCCGCGGTTGACGGCATGACAGAGAGACCCGGCCGCCCGGGGGTGGGCGGCCGGTCGCCGTTACTTCCGTTTCGCCTCCAGTTCATCCACGAACTGCCGGGCGGCGCGACCCGAGAGCCCGTTCTGCCACAGGGCCCAGCGCCGGGCGGCGTCCCGGAGCTCCTCCCGCCCGATCGGCAGCCCCCGCCGGGCGGCCAGGTGCTCGACGATCGCCAGGTACTCGTCCTGGTCCGGACGCAGGAACAGGATCGTCCGGCCGAACCGGTCCGCCAGCGAGAGCCGCTCCTCCAGGGCGTCCTGGCCGTGCACCTCCGCCTCCTCGGGGCTGCTGCGGTCGGCCCAGCGCTCGGGCACCATGTGCCGGCGGTTGGAGGTGACGTAGAGCAGCAGGTTGGGCGGGCGCCGCTCCAGGGCCCCCTCCAGGAGCGATTTGAAGGCCCGGTAGTCGGCGTCGTCGGCCTCGAAGGTGAGGTCGTCCAGGAAGAGGATGAACCGCTGCGGGTGCCGGCGCACGATGCGGTAGAGTTCGCCCAGGCTCCCAAGTTTGTCCCGACCCACCTCCAGCAGCCTCAGGCCGGACTCGCCGTAGCGGGGCGCCATGGCGCGGACCAGCGAGGACTTGCCCGTGCCCCTGGGGCCGTAGAGCAGCAGGTTCTGGCCGGCGCCGCCCCGCAGGAAGGCTTCGGTGTTCTCCCGGACCGCCGCTTTCTGCTCCACCAGCCCGGCCAGGTCGTCCAGGTCCACCAGGTCGGGCTGATCGACCACCTGCAGCCGCTCGCCGTCCCACGTGAGGAACCAGGAGCAGGCCACGACGCCGCAGCCGTGGGTGCGGTGGAACCCGGCCAGCTCGTCCACCATGGCGGCCCAGTCGTCTGCGCCGGCCAGCCGGCGGGCCATCTCCCGGAAGGCCGGCGCGAGGAAGGGGCCGGCCGGCGTGGACAGGCGGCCCGAACGGGCCGGATGGTTGGCGTCCGGGGAAGTCTCCCTGACGCCGGACCAGGTCGGGAGTCCGCCCTCCGGCCATTCCCCGGCCAGGGCCCGGCACCGCGGGCCGGAGAAGGCGAACAGCTCCCGCAGGATGCGCAGGTCCCAGGCGGCGGCCTCCCGCAGCGGGGCCGGCACGGCGCCCGCCGCGGCCGCCCGCGTGAACGCGTTCTCCGCCCGCAGCACGTGGTGGAGCAGATAGTCCTGCCAGGCGTCCCCAGTGGGGCCCGCAACCGGTTCGAGCGCGTACAGGGTGCGGACCAGCCCGAGGTAGGCCGTGCGCACCCGCTCGCCGCCCCGGGGCATGGCGGTCAGAAAGTCCGCCATCGCCTTGCCAGGCGATGTATCCAGCAGGGTGTGGTAGAGTACAAGGGATTCAACGCTCGCTCGCGATGGTGCGGCCAAGGCAGGCTCCCCCTTTCGGTGGGGGGATATTGGCGAAGGGCCCGCCCAACTCCTGCCCGGCTACTTCCCCTTGCGCTCCAGCCGGTAGATCTTCTCGTCCAGTTCGAGCCACTTGGCGCCCAGGTACTGCAGGTGCTCCTCGATGCGCTTCAGGCGCGCCTCCAGGTCGGTGGCACGCCCGCCGCGGGCGCCCCGGCCGTGCGGAGCACCGCCGTGGGAACCGTGCGATCCGCCGCAGCGGCACTCAGCGTCGGGATCCCCCGGCCCGCCCTCGTGGCGGCCGGGGCCATCCTGTTCACGGCCGCCCCATTCGCCGGTGTCACCGCCCGGCTCGCCGCCCGGGACGCCTTCCGGTGCCGGGTGATCACCCTCGCCGCGCTCTCCGCCCTCCTCCTCCGCCTGGTCCATCGCAGACATCTTGGCGCGCAAGGCCTCCACATCGCCCTGGACGTCTTTGATCTTGTACCGCAGCTCCCTCACCTCGCCAATCAGCCCCTCGAGCCGGTTGAAGCTGGCCTTCAGGAGCTCCGTGGTCTCATCCATACTGACACCCCCGCCCGCCTAGTATGCCCCGCGGGTCAGCCAGCCCAGCGGACAGGTCAGCCGCCAAGGCAACGCGGCAAAGACGGACAGGCCGTTGTACTCAGCAGACAGCAAATCCAGCGGCAAGGATGATGCCGGGGCAACAAGCCAGGAGGCCGGCCAGGCGGCGTGGTGCGCGCCGGGCCGGCCCTCCGGGGCCCCGTGCGTGGCTCAGTTGCTCGACAGGCTGCCGGTAAAGGTGCTCCGGCTGCCGCTCGTCTCGTGGAGAGAGAGGTAAGCCCTCCAGGTCTTGCCCTGCCACGCGACGTCCTTGAAGTACCCGCCGGGGCCTTCCCAGCCGTCCTGCTCCAGCGCTTCGAGGCAGGCAGAGGCCGCCGCCTCGTCCACACCGTCGCAGGTGAGCTCGTCTGTAGGAGTTCGTGATCGAATGCCAGGGGTCCTCGAGTTCGACCCACTCCCCACCGTCGACCCGGACGCGCGCGCAGACCTGGTAGCCGTAAAGCTGACCAGACCCATCTGCACGCTTCACCTGGCTGGCCGCCAGGAAAAGCGGGTCGTGGGTGAAGTGGAGCGGCAGCCCTACCACCTGCTCTTCGGGCAGGTTCTTGACGCGGCCCAGGGTCGTCGTAATGGTCACGTTCTGCGGCTTGCCGAAGTCCACTTCGGCCGCCAGGATCCGCCGATAGTTAGGGTTTCGCTCAGTTCAGTTGTGTTATTGCTGTCCCACGCCCATGTTCCGCATATACAGATGACCGGGGACGGTCTTCATCCGTCCCCGGTCCTCTCTTCTCAACGCCACTCGCCCGGGGCCACTTTGTCCAGCAGCCGCTTGATCACCGTCGCCGCCTCCGCCCGGGTGGTCTGCTCCAGCGGGGCGAACGTACTGTCGGAACGGCCCTTCATCAGCCCCTCGGCCACGGCGAAGCGGACGCCGTCCTGCGCCCACGGGGCCACCTGGTCCCAGTCGGCCATCCGGGACAGCCGCTCGCCGGTCTCCCGGTCCAGCGAGCCAGGCAGGTTCAGCCGGTCGGCCATGCGGCTCAGCACCACCGCCAGCTCCTGGCGGGTCACCGGCACGTCCGGCCGGAAGGTGCCGTCCGGGTAGCCCGTCATGATGCCCGACCGGATGGCCCCGCCGATTTCGGCGGCCAGCGGGTCATAGGGCGAGATGTCGTAGTAGACCCGGGCGAACCGGTCGTCCTGGCCCAGTTTCAGCGCCCGCGTGAGGATGGCGGCCAGCTGCCCTCGGGTGATCGGCTGGCTTGGCGCAAACCGGGTGGGCGAGACTCCCCGGAGCACCTGCCGGGCGGCCATCTCGTGCACGATGGCGTAGGCCCAGTGGCCCGGCGGCACGTCCTCGAAGCGGTTCTCGTAGGCCAGCAGCACCGTGACCCCGGTGGTCGTCTGCGCCACCTCGATCCGGTCGCCTTCCGGCGCCAGGCGGCCGCCCAGCGGCTGGAGCTGGCTCGTCGGGTCCGTCTGGGCAAAAATCGCCAGGGTGACGGCTTCCACCGGGTCGGTCACCGGTACCGGATAGCTCAGCAGCAGCGGGCTCGGCAGCGTGGCGATGGGGGTCGTGGCCCCGCTGGCGGCGATGCGCACCAGCGAGACCTGAAGCGGTTCGCCCACCTGCCGGTAGCCGCCCACGCCCGTCCAGACCTCCAGGTAGCGGTTGTCGATCTGCCCCTCCGCCAGCACCACGGCCAGGCGCTCGTCCGCCGCCAGTTTCAGGTCTGCCACCAGCTCAGGGGTGAGGGTGACCGCACCCAGGCGGGAGGAGACGGTCACCGTTGCACCGGCGCCCGCCGCCCGCTGCAGGGCCGCGGCGTCCAGCAGCGCTACGCCGTAAGGCTGGTCGTCCAGGCGCACCACCACGGTGCGCTCGGCCTCGGGCACCTCGGCGGCCAGCAGCGACGCCACGGCAGCGCCCATATCCAGATCAGTCACTACAGCAGCGGCCACCTGGTCCGGCTGGGCCCCCGCGGGCGCCACGCTCTGCGCCAGGGACTTCTCCGCGCTGGTGGCCGGGCAGGCGAGCACACCCCCCTCACCCTCTTCGCAGAGGCCAACCGCCTCGGGCGGCTCCGTCCGGAAGGCGCTGACCAGCTCCGCGTCGGAGCCGCTCCCGCGCGTGGCCTGGATCCGGTAGGTGTAGCGGGTGGCCGGCTGCAGGCCGGTCAGCGTCACCGAATGCCGGGTGCCGTAGCCGGCGCTGCGGCTCTGCTCCTCGCCGCCATCGGGCCGGTAGTAGACCGTGGCCTCCGCCGTGTCGTCCGTCTCGAACCGCAGGGTGGCCCACTCGGCGCCGGTCTCCACCTCCACCGCGCCGATGGCCATCGGCCCCGGCTCACGGGTGAGGTTGATCGTGTAGACCTTGCTGGTGCCGTTCTCCGCCACCACCGTGACCGTGATGCGGTTGAGGCCCACCTTTAGGTCCTGGTTGCCCTCCACCCAGACCTTGCTCCAGGCGTCGCCCGCCTGGGCGTTCACGGTCACCTCGGTGACGTCGTAGGGCACGGTGGCGGTGTAGCTCGTCCGGTCAGGCCGGAACTCGGGCTGCAGCTTGCCCGGGCTGATGGAGAGGTCGACCAGCTCCGCCACGGTGGACTTGGCCCGCAGGAAGACCAGCAGGTAGGGCTTCCGGATGCCAGTGGCCGGCGAGTAGACCTCCACCTCCACCTCGCCGCCGCCGTCGCTCAGCGTGACGGGGGGCGAGGGCTTGCCGCTCTGGGCCTCCACCCAGTTGCTCTGCGGGTCGTCGGCCCGGCGCACCCGGATGCGCACATCCGGGTCCTGGGCGGTGGCGGTCACCTGCACCTGCGGCAGCCAGCCGGAGTAGACGACGCTGTAGCTGAGCACGTGCCGGTCAAAGGGCGGCGTCATGGTGCCCGCGGACGGTGCGAGCCCGGTGAGCCACAGGTCGTTCACGATGAGGTCGAAGGGCCGCAGGGAGGTGCCGCCCTCGGCATCGGTGGCCCGGACCGTGATCGTTGCGGTGCCGATCTTGCCCTCCACCGGCCGGAGCTGCAGCTTCCACTGCCCCGGGGCGACGGGCTTCACGATGATGTGCTCGGGATCGTTGGGCACCAGGCCCGGGTTGGCCGAGGTCACCTCGAGGGTGATCTGGGAGACGTCGGAATCCACGTCGGTGACCGTGATGTCGATCTCGTCGGTGATCTGGCCGATCTCGGTGCCCATGGTGGGGATCGGGGCGATCACCGGCGCGTCGTTGACCGCACGCACGTTGATGGTGAACTTCTGCCAGGGCGAGGCGTTCACGCCGCCGTAGTCGGTCCCGCCGTCGTCCACCAGCCGTACCTCCACCTCCGCGGTGCCGAAGGCGTCAGGCGCCGGGGTGTAGGTCAGGGTGCCGTTGGGCGCAACCGCCGGGCCCTCGGCGAAGAGGTCGGGGTTGTCCGTGACGACCTCGAACCAGACCTTCTGGTTCTCCTCGTAGGGCCCGGGGGTGATGGCCGTGGCCCAGTTGACCACCTTCTGCGGGCCGGCGTCCTCGTCCACGGTCTGGTTGGGGCCCTTCACGAAGGAGGGGGCATCGTTCACGGGCGTCACGATCAGCCGGAAGCTGCGGCTGGCCGAGGCGTACCCGTCGGAGATGGTGAGGGTGATGGTCGCCGTGCCGTACCGGTCCTTGGCCGGGTTGGCAGCGATGCTGGCCGTGCCGTACCAGTCGGAGTCGCCCTCCGTGAAGCCCTTCATCACCACCGAGAGGCTCCCGTCCGGCAGCAATTGCTTGTTGTCCGCCGTAATCGTCGCCTTCAGCGCGCTCGCCGGCGAGTCGACGTCGAAGTAGGTGAGGCTCACGCCGGCCAGCGCTTCGTCCTCGAGGATCGTCCGCTGGGACTCGGTGAACTCGCTCAGTACGGGCGGGTCGTTCACCGGCTCGACGGTCAGCGGGATCTCCAGGCGGGCCTGGGCCTGGTCGTCGCGGCTCCGGGTCTCGATGATGATGGTCGCCTTGCCATACTCATCCGGCTCCGGCTCCACCACCAGGCGGCGGTGGGCCCCCGATCCCTCGAGCCGGACGCTGTCGGCGGCCAGCAGGTAGGGGTTCTCCGGGTCGAGCGCGTAGGAAACCGAGACCTCCACCTCGCTCATGGGGGAATCGGGATCGTAGATCTCGACCTCACGGGCGAAGTAGCCGTCTTCCTTCATGGTGATCTCCTTGCCCAGGCCGATGATCCGGGGAGCATCAGGCACGGAGTGGACAGTAACAGAGATCGGTTTCGAGTTCACGCTCGCCTGACCGTCACTGAGGGTGATCACCACCTGAGCCTGCCCGAACTGGTCCGCCGCCGGGGTGATCACGAGCTCCCGATTGGTTCCCTGGCCCGTGAAGGTGAAGCTCTCGGGCGGCAGGAGCGTCGGGTTGTCGGACGCGGCGCTGAGGAGCAGCCGATCCAGGGGGGTTTCGACGTCCCAGACCCGCAGGTCCACCATGGCCGACTCGTCCTCATTCAGTTCCACCTTCTGGGCGTACACCGTCAGTTCCGGCTCGTCGTTGATCTCGCGCACATTCACGATCAGCACCGCCGAGGCTGCCTCTGATGCGCCGCTGATGGCCGTGAGATTGATCTGCACCGGGCCGCTCTTGTCCTTGTTCGGAGTGACCTGCAGCGTAAACGTGTCGACCCGGCCCGCGTGTTTCTCCGACACAACGATCACCGTGGCATCGTTGGCCAGGGCCTCCAGTTTGGTCCCGCCGGGGCCATCGATGTCTTCCACCACGATCTCGAAGAACGCTGTGGTGTCCTCATCCATGTTGGCTGCGGCGGGCAGCCTGATCACCGGCGGGTCGTCCACGGGGTCAACGATGAGTTCGAAAATCCAGGTGGCCGTCTTGTTGCCGCTGTCCTGCACAGTGACCGTGATCACCGTGGACCCGTTCGCATCTTTGAACGGACGGATGCGGAGCACCCGGTCGGTGCCGGATCCCTCGACAACGATGTAAGGCGGATCCGACGGGACCAGTTGGGTATTGCTGGAATGAATGTAGAAGGTATGGGAATCGTACGGATCGGGATCATACAGGTAGAAGGGTACGCTGACTGGCGTGTCCTCCTCGGTCCGTACCTTCTCAGGAATCCCCTCCAGGACCGGGTCGTCGTTCACGGGGTTGACCGTGAGCGTCAGGTAGTGGGTGGTGACCATATGGTACGGGTTCTCCGCCTCCACCACTACGACCACCTTGCCGAACTTGTCGGGGGCGGGCTTCAGCTCGAGCCGGTAGTATCCCGGGCTGACCGCGGTCAGCGTGACGCGGTCGTCGGGGAGCAGGACGGCGTCGCGGGAGAACACCCGTAGGGCATGGATCTTATCCGCAGGCGTCACGTTAAAGTGGAAGACGGCCGTCCCGTCCTCATCCACCACGGCCTCCTGCGGCAGGAGGTCGATCTTGAGCGGGGCAGAGATCACGACGTTGAACGACTTCGACACTTCATTGGATCCATCTTTGGCCACCACCGTGATGGACGTCGTGCCCTCCAGGCCGGGCCGGGGCGTGATGGTGAGCCGCCAGCGGTCGGGCCCGGTGTTCTGCACGAGCACGGTGAGCAGGTTCTGGTCTTCGGGCGTGGCCGTTACCCTGATCCCGCTGGCCATGTCGTCCACGTCGGTGATGCGCACGATGACGTCGAACTGCGTCACGCCGAGTTCCTTGAACACGTCCGGAATGTCATCTATCACCGGCGGGTCGTCGACAATGTTCACGGAAAGCCGGAACTCGCGCTTGACCGTGACCGAGCCGTCGCTCACCTGCAGGGTGATCTGCGTCTCGCCGTGCTCGTTGGCAGCAGGCGTGAGGGTCACGGTCCACCGGCTGCGCACCTGCTCGTCCGGGACAATTTCGATGCCGCTCGCGGGCAAGAGCCTGGTGTTCGAACTGAAAACATAGAGTTCTAGCTGGTCCTCGGGATCTGGATCGTCCGCCGCCACCACGAACCGGAACGGGGTGTCCTCATCGGTCTCCGTGTCGCCCGCGGGCGCCTCGATGATCACAGGCGGGTCGTTCCTGGGCCTGATCGTGAGCGTGAACGACCCCGTCGCAGTCCCGCCCTCCGCGTCCGTCACGGTGACGAACACCTGCGTCTTGCCATACACATCCTGACGGGGTGTCCAGCTCACGCTTACCTTACCAGCGTCCTTGGTAATCGTCGGTTCCTTGTCGAACCACTGCGCCTGGTTCTCCGCCGTGACCGCCACCTGCAACTCGCCGGGGTCGGTCTCGTCGTCGGAGACCGTGAACAAGAAGGTGAGCGTCTCATCCTCATCGATCGTGAGGTCCCTCAGGCCGCTGATCTGGGGCGGCTCGTTGGTCGAGAGCACGGTCACGGGGAAAGAGTGGGTCACCGAAGTCGTGCCGTCACTCACGGTCAGCGTTACGTTGGCCTTGCCGCTCTTCTCCTTCACCGGGGTGATGGTCAGCGTCCGGCTGGCGCCGCTGCCCGTCACGGCGACCGACAGCAGTTCCGGGGCGTTCGTCGACGCCGTGACGGTGAGGTCGTCGCCGTCCCGGTCGACCACCCGGACCGTCAGTGGGTCATCCACCGCCTGCATGCCCACCTTGGGCTCACCGATCTGCACCGGCACCGTCACCGGGGCGTTCTCCGCCGTCTCGATCTGCGCGGGCGCAGACTTCACCACCGGCGGGTCGTTGACGGGCGTCACCGTCACCGCGATGGTGGCGTTGGTGTAGAGGTTGCCGGCGTCGGTCGCCGTCACGGTGACCGTCACGGTTCCATGCTGATCAGGTGCGGGCGTGATGGTAAGCACGCGCTTCGCACCTGCGCCCTCCACCCGCAGGCCGCTCTGCGCCACGATGGTCGTGTCACCGGAGAAGGCCGTCACCTTCACGCCGGCCGGGTCTTCGTCCCGGATCTCCAGCGGAACCTGCACGCTGCCGTCCTCCGCCACGGTCGCCGTGGCCGGCGCCACGATCGCCGGAGGCAGGTTCCGCTTCGCCATCTCGATGCGGAAGGCGAAGTCGCTGTCGTACGCCTTCCACGCCCCGGGCTGGTGCTGGAGCAGCTGGTATCCCGGCGCGGCGTTCGGGTCGTCCACGTCAAACCAGTAGAACGTCGTGGGCTTCCCCGGCCGCGTCTCACCCGCGCTGGTCACCACCAGCGCGTAGGGCTGGTTCACGGTCAGCCACCCGCCGGCGCGCGGCTCCAGCTCCACCGTGGTCCACTGGGGCACCGTGCCCGCCTTGTACGGCGGAACCTCCGCCGCCGGCACCACGGCCTCGGCCAGCACCTCGTCGCCCAGCGCGTTGCCGGATACGGCCCGGACCTCAATCCGGAGCGCTGCCGTGTCGCCGGAGCGCGCCAGCGGCAGGCTGACCCGCTCGACCACCCCGGTCACGCCGGCCGTGAAGACCTGGGCGCAGGCGTAGTCCGCCCGGCACTCCTGCGGCACGGGGTTGTCATTCACCCGCTCCTGTTCGCGGATCAGCTCGGCGCCGCAAGCCAGGGGAGCCAGCGCATCTGACAGCAGCAGCAGAGTCAGGGCAACGGCAAACCGTTTTACTCGGGTCATCCCACGTGATCCTCCCGCTTCTCCGAACTTGGCATCGAAAGCCGCCGCGTATCTGCATAAGGCTTGAAGGACTATTACCTAAACCTTGTTCGCCCGGCGACCATGGATTTCCTTTCACCATGCGCCCTGGGGCCGCTCCCGAGCCCTGGCAGGCGGCAGAAAAAAAGCGGGCCGACCCGGCCTGCACGGGTCGGCTCTCGGCTTGCTGCTCCCTATGGGAATCGGCCCCGGTCTCCGGCTTCAGCCACGCGGACGGGCGCCGCAGGACACGGCGTTCCATCCTCACGCCCGCTCCTCGTAGCACTGCCGGGCGTACTGGTCAGGGATCCAGCCCCAGCCCCAGATCGGCGTGGGCTGGCTCGGCACCGTCCCCAGCACCTCCACGGGATCGAGGTTGGACGAGAGCACGGTGCAGTGGTGCTGCCAGTTGGCGCCGAAGTCGAACACGTAGGTGAACCGCTCTCCCCGCTTCACCTCCGCCCCCACGCGGACCTTGTCATACGGGCGCACCGCCCGCGGGTTCCCCTCCTCGGGGACGCCGAAGCAGCGTCCGTCGGCGAAGCGGAACTCGTGCAGATGGCTGAGATCCCACCGGGCAAAGCCCAGGTCGATGGCCGTCGCCAGGTCCATGAAGGTATGGGAAGGCCCCACCAGGAAGATGCGGCCGGGCTGCGGCGCGAACTTGAGCCCTGCCCCGGATACCAGATCCACCCGAAGGGTAAACCAGCCTCTTACCGCCAAATCGGTGCCTCCTCCGCAGTGCGCGGCGCTCTCCTGAGGACGCCGCGCGCCGATTGCATGGCACTACTGCTTCGCACGCCGACCGGCGAACTCCTGCACCCGCCGCAGGGAGAGGGAAAAATCTGGGCGGGGGGCTGGCAGCGCCGTTCTAGGCCTGCCCCTCGGACCATAGCCTGTGAGCGATCAACCTTCGCGAAGGAGCGGTCGCATGCGGCGTGTCTGGCACCGCATCTACTCCGACTTCCTCATGCCGCCCCGCCTGGCCGAGTACCGTTCCCTCCTGGAGGCCGCCCTGAACCGGGGCTATGAGGTGCACTCGGTGCTCTCGTTCTGGCAGGCGAGCCGGGGCGGCCTGGACCCCGGTCGCCGCTACCTGATCAACCGGCACGATGTGGACACAGACGTCGGAACGGCCCTCCAGATGCACCGCATCGAGCAGGACCTCGGGGTGAGGGCCTCGTACTATTTCCGCCTACGCACCCTGAACGTGCCTTTCATGCGGGAGATCGAACGGGCGGGCAGCGAGGCCAGTAACCACTTCGAGGAGATCGCCACCGTGAGCAAGCAGAAGGGGCTCTGCACGCGACAGCAGGTGGAGCAGCACATGCCCGAGATTCGCGCCCTTTTCCGGAGCAACTTCACGTACGTCCGCGCCCTGACGGGGCTGCCCATGCTCACCGTGGCCTCGCACGGCGACTTCGTGAACCGACGCCTCCGGATCGCCAACCATGAGCTGCTGAACGACGACCTCCGGCGCGAGCTGGGCATTGTGGTCGAAGCCTATGACGAGTCCCTGACCAGCCTCTTCACGGAACGGTTCACCGACACCCTCTACCCCCGGTTCTGGCGCACCTACTCCCCGCTCGTGGCCATCGAGCGGGGAGACGCGGTGATCCAGATTCTCACCCATCCGCGCCACTGGCGGTCTGCGCCCCTGGTCAACCTGGCCGACAATCTGCGCCGCCTGACCGAAGGGGTGACCTACGAGGTCAGGGCCGTCATGCGCAAAGGGGCGTGACGGCAAATGGAGCGAAAGCGCATCTGGTGGTGGGCCGCGGGAGCCGCCACCCTGCTCCTGCTGGCGTACGTGAGCTGGCAGTTCGGCGTGTTCGCCCGGCCGCACCAGGCGGCGCCCCTGGTCGTGCCCAGGGCAGGGCCGCCGCCGGGCGGGGACGGGGAGCCCTTCGGCAGGGGCGATGCCATGCCGCCGGGCGAAGGAGAACCGCCAGCGGGGGGCGATCCGGCGGGAGGGAGCGCTGCTGTCCATTCCGCGCGACAGCCGCGTCCTCATCCCCGGCCGGGGGCTGGACAAGATCAACCACGCCCTCTTCGGCCACCCCGCACCCCTCCCCGCCCTGCGCGAACTGGCCGACCGGCACGGGCTGCTCCTGATCGAGGACGCGTGCGAGGCGCTGGGCTCCACCCTCCACGGCGTGCCCTGCGGCAGCCCCCGGTACGCCCACGGCGCCGTGTTCGCTTTCTACCCCAACAAGCAGATCACCACGGGCGAAGGCGGCGTGGTGGTCACAGACGACGACCGTGCGGCCGCCCTCTGCCGCAGCCTGCGCAACCAGGGGCGAGGCGAGGACGGCGCCTGGCTGACCCACGTGCGCCTCGGCTACAACTACCGCATGGACGAGATGAGCGCCGCCGTGGGCGCCGTGCAGATGGCGCGGCTGCAAGAACTGCTGGACAGGCGGGCCCGGGTGGCCGCAGCCTACCGGCGGCGCCTGGCGGAGATCCCCGGGGTCACGCTCCCTGAGGCGGCCCCGGGGGCGCAGGTGCAGTGGTTCGTCTGGGTGGTGCGCCTGGACCCGGCCATCGACCGGGACCGGGTGATGCAGTTCCTGCTCGGCCGGGGCATCGGCTGTCGGCCTTACTTCCCCCCGATCCACCTGCAGCCGTTCTACGTCGAGGTGTTCGGCTGCAGGCCCGGGGACCTGCCGGTTACCGAGGCCGTCGCCCGGACGGTGCTGGCCCTGCCCTTCCACGGGGGCCTGAGCGATGCGGAGATCGACGAGGTCGCCGCGGCGCTGGCGGAGGCGGTCGTTTGCGCCGCTGTGCGCGGTGGACGGTGACAGGTGCTGGATCACCGGCGGATGGCCAGTCGCAGGAGTGGCGTGCGGCGCCAGATCCGGGTCGATGCCGGGTGCTGGGCCGAGAGCGATGAGGGTGGAAGGGCGCCGGATGGCGCGTCTCGCGCAGCCGGTGGTAAACTATGGGTAGTGGCGGCAGGCGGGATGACCCGCTAGCTCCGGCGGTGGGATGGCGCGGGTGCGGCCGTGCGGGATCGACGGGCACACGCCCCCACCCCCGGGGCTCACTGGTTGCCAAGCCACAAACCCGTGATGAAGGAGCGGTTGCGCATGAAGATCGCCGTGATCGGGGCCAGCGGTAAGGCCGGTAGGTTGATCGTGGAAGAAGCCGTCAACCGCGGGCATGAGGTAACCGCGATTGTGCGCGACGCGAAGAAGGTCACCCGGCCAGACGTCAAGGTGGTGGAGAAGAGCATCTTCGACCTGACGGCGGAGGACCTCAAGCCCTACGACGTGGTGGTGAACGCCTTCGGCGCCCCGCCCGGAGAGGAGCAGGCCCACGTTGACGCAGGGCGCACGCTGATCCGGGCGCTGAAGGGGACCGACGTGCGCCTCATCGTCGTGGGCGGCGCCGGGAGCCTCTACACCGACGAGAGCAAGACCCTCAGGGTGCTGGACGCCCCGGGGTTCCCGGAGGCGTACAAGCCCACCGCCAGAGGGCAGGCCCGCAATCTCGAGGACCTGCGCGCCACCACAGACGTGAAGTGGACGTTCATCAGCCCGTCGGCCGTGTTCGATCCTAACGGCAAGCGAACGGGCCAGTACCGCACGGGGAAAGACGTGCTGCTGCATAACTCCCGGGGCGAGAGCTACATCAGCTATGCCGACTACGCCATCGCCGTGCTCGATGAAATCGAGAAACCGAAGCACTTAAACGAACGGTTTACGGTTGTCGGAGAGAAGGAGTGACAGACGCCACCGGTCAGCGTTCCTGACTGGCTCGGTGCGTGGTCGTTCCTCAGCGGCAACACGGCCCGACAAGAGCGGTGCACGTACGCACCGCTCTTTTTCATGCCCGCCCAGCGGCTCGTCGGGCGCCTGCCGACGCCCCAGTTCGCACCCGCCCCCTCGCCGCCTCCTCCGTCTTGTCCCCCTTACGGCGGGGTGTTGGTCATCCTGCCACCATCCTCGCGCTGCCTCCCATTTTCCTCACCGTGCTTACGCCATCAAGCTGGTCCCTCCCGCCTCATCCTTCCGGTGCCTACCATCCCCCTTCTCCGCTCTTGCGGCAGCGAGGTGGTCACCCCGCCGTCGTCCTTCTGGTGCGTCCCATTCCCCTCACCGCCGTGGCGGCACCGAGGTGGTCACCTCGCCGCCGTCCTGCCGCTGCCTCCCATACCCCCACCGTCCTTGGAACGCCACGGAGAGCACAGTCGGGGGTTGCGGTCGTAACGATGGCGCGATATGATGGCGACATTATCAGAATAATGACAGAGGGGGTTGCATGCTTGGACTTCTCAGCTCCGACCTACGTAATTCTCCCTGTCCAGTCGCCCATCGCCGATCAGATCCTGCGAATCCGGGAGCGCTACGGGCACCCGTTGGCCTACCCGGTAGAGGTGACCGTGGCGGGGTCCAGCGGGGTAGGCACCCTCGAGCCCGATCAGGATCCCGAAGCGGTCGTGCAAGTGCTGGAGCGCATCGCCGCAAGCACCCGGGCGTTTCAGACCGAGTTCGGCGAGGTCCGCCGGTTTCCCGGGACGAACATCTTCTGGCTATCCTTGAAGGACGAAGCACCTTTCCGAGAGCTGCATCAGCGGCTCAAGGAATCACAAATTCGGTTCCAGCCAAGCCCTTTCCCTTTCCAACCGCACTGCACGCTGCAAGTTCGGCAGCGTAGCGAACAAGAAGCGACAGAACTGCTGCGCCTGCGGGTGCCCGGCTCGGTTGTCTTCGACGAGATTGCGCTGGCTTCCGAGGTGCGGAACGAGAGCGGGCAGCTGGAGTGTCCCATCCTCTGGCGCGCGAAACTGGCCAGCTGCTCCGCCAGCGTCAGCCAGCGGCGCTCGTTGCGGGACGGGAAGCTGGTCGGGGACGGCCGGAAGCAGACGGGCAGGTACGGATTGTGGTGCGGCAGGTAGACCCGGCCCCGCCGGTTCAGGTAGAGCACCGCCTCCAGCCGCGCCCCGTCCCCCTGGGACTGCCCGAAGACCAGCCGCTCCGGCCGGACCCCCCACCTGATGCGGTTGAACTCGTGCCATCCGTCCAGCGCCAGCGGGTTGGGCCAGTGCGTCTCCATCCTTCCCTCCCCCTTCCCTATGACTCCCGGACCGCGCCGACACCGCCCCGGCGCTGCCAGCCCGGCCGGCTGATGGCCAGGAGCATCACCGCGTAGAGCGCCAGGTAGCTCGCCGTCATCGCCCCGCCGTACAGCGCCACGGCCACCCCGGGGAGAGCCCCCAGCCCCTTCGCCGCCACCAGCGCACCGAGGACCAGGATCAGGCGGCCGGCGTCCCAGCACAGCTGCAGGTCCTGCCGCTCCAGGGCGTCGAGGGTGTACGAGAGCGGCACGACCACGAACCTGGCCAGCATGGTCAAGACCAGCACCTGGGTATACATCCCCGCCTCGCGCCATTCGGGCCCGAACACGAAACTGAACAGCTGCGGACCGAAGGCCCCGAGGAAGAGGATCGGCGGGGCGCCGACCAGCAGCAGCCGCCGGGCCAGCTGCTGGAAGAGCGGCCGGACTCCCCGGGGCTCCTCCCGGGCGAGGCGGGCCACCTCGGCCGCGTACACCTGAGCAACCGCCTGGCCCACCAGCGTCATGGGCGCGTCGATCATCCGCTGACCCAGGGCGTACCAGCCCGCGACCTGGGTGCCGTAGAAGAGGCCCAGGAGCAGCTGCGCCACCTGCAGCCCGCCGCTGTTGAGCAGGCCCGCCCCTGCGGCGAGGAGCGGAAACCGGCGGAAGCGGACGGCCGCGGCCCGCATCTCCCGGAGGGAGAGCAGGCGGAGCGGGCTGACCCGCGTGCCCGGGTCCCGTCCCAGCAGCACCAGGGCACCTGCGCCGTAGCCCGCGGCCCGTCCCACCACCAGGCCCAGTGCGCCGGCGCCCGCCGCGCCGAGGCCGATCTGCAGCCCTCCGGAGACGGCCGACTCCACCACCCGCGACCGGGTGATGCGGCGGAAGGCCTGCTGGCGGGTCGCCCAGCCGCCGCCCGCCTGGAGGATGCCGAAAGCCAGCAGGGTGAGCGGGAAGAGCCAGACCATCTCCGTCGGGACGGCCGCGGCCAGGCCCCACGGGTCCAGCCGGCGCAGGAACCAGAGCACCGCCCAGGCGAGGGCGCTCACAGCCCCGGCGACGAGGGCGGAGAGCGCCGCCAGGTTGGCGCTCCCCTCCACCGTGGGGGCGATGGGCACGGCCATCTCGTACCGCAGGCAGACGGCCGAGGACAGGATGGCGAGCGCCGACGTGTAGAGGGCGTAGACGCCCATCTCTTCGGGCGAGTAGATGCGGGTGATCACCGGGGAGGTGAGCACCACCAGCGCCTGGGAGAGGGCGCTGCCCCCGGCCACCAGGGCCACCGCCCGCGTGAGCGGGCCCGCGTCCAGGAAGCGCTGCAGGAACCGGGGACGGTGTTCCGTCGGGCGCAGGCCGGAGCGTTTCAAGGCGCGCAGGACTCGTGCGACCATGCCCACCCTCACCGCAGCGCAGCCCGGAGCGCCGCTGCGACCTCGTCCTGCTGGTCCCGGCGCAGGAAAGGACCGATCGGCAGGGAGAGCACCTCCCGGGCGGCGGCCTCGGCCGCGGGCAGGCTCAGGTTCAGGTGCCGGAAGACCGGCAGCCGGTGCAGCGGCACGGGATAGTAGACCATGGTGCTGATTCCGCGCTCCGAGAGAGCCCGCTGCACTTCGTCGCGCCGCCCGTTGAGGATCCGGATGGTGTACTGGTGAAAGACGTGCTCCACCTCCGGGCGGACGGCGGGCAGCACCACCCCGGGCAGGTCGGCGAGGATCTCCTGGTAGTACGCTGCGGCGGCCTGCCGGCGGCGGTTCCACTCGTCCACGTGGGGCAGCTTCACCCGGAGGATGGCGGCCTGCAGGACGTCGAGCCGGGAGTTGTAGCCCACCCGCTCGTGGTAGCACTTGCGGCGGGAGCCGTGGGCCCCGGCGAGGTCCCGGAGGCGGGCCATCTCGGCCGCGTGCCCGAAAAGGTGCACCGGCACGATCGCCCGGGTGCGGGGCGTGACGGCCGCCGCGGCCAGGTCCGGGTCGAGGGTGAACGTGTCCGGATCGATGTCCGCAAAGACCGGGGTGGCCCCCGCGTGGCAGATGGCCTCGACGGTGGCGAAGAACGTGAACGGGGTGGTGATCACCTCGTCTCCCGGCCCCACCCCCAGGGCGCGCAGGGCGATGACGAGGGCATCGGTGCCCGAGTTGAGCGTTATGGCATGGCGCACGCCCAGGTAGGCGGCCAGCTCCCGCTCCAGCGCCTCCACCTCGGGGCCCAGGATGAACTGGCCGGAGCGCAGCACCTCCTGGATGGCCCCCTGCTGGGGCTCCCACAGGAACTCCACCTCTGCGGCCAGGTCCAGCATCGGAACCCGCTCACGCATGGGTCTCACCCATCCCTTCCATGTGTGGCCTCCGGCGTCGGAGCGGCCGCGGTGATGCCCCCTGTCGTCACGCCCGCCGGGGTTGCAAATGCGGCCTCCGCCCCCGTGGCCGCGCCCGTCCATACGCAGACCGCCGGCCCGGTCGCCGCGGTCACACCCGTCTCCGGCGCGCCGCCCGCCGGCGCCGCCGGCGCCCGAAGCGCCTGCCGCCCCTCCTCCGCGGCCGCCGGCTCACATGGCGCGGACGCCCCCGGGGAAAGGCGCCGGGGAGGCGGTGTAGAGCACGGGCTTCGGACGAATCGGCTCCACCGGCGGCTCCGCGGGGTCAACGATGCGGAGGCTGTCGAGGGAGGTGAACTCCCAGAAGCGGCTCCGGAAGGCCGCAGCCAGGGCGTTCGCCGCGTCGGCGGCACGGACGGGGTCGATGTCGACCACGGCGAGCTGGATCACCTCCGTGTCCCGCACCACCGAGACGCGGATGCGCTCCTGGAACTGGTCCAGGCTCTCCTGGAGCGGCCACGGCGGCGCCGGTGCAGAGCAGGAGGGGCAGCAGGACCCACACGAACCGCCGGCCCAGCATGGCGAAGACGTCCCGCAGGCTGATGCGATCGTCAGCCACGGAGGACACGCCCCTCCGCCCGCCGGTAGGTCTGGCCGCACGCATCGCACCGGCCCGCCGACTCGCCAGCGGGGAACACGATCCGGTTGCCGCAGCGGCAGACCCAGCCGATGATGCGGGCCGGGTTGCCCACCACCAGGGCGTGGTCGGGCACGTCACGGGTGACCACGGCGCCCGCCGCGACGAAGGCGTGCTCCCCGATGGTCACGCCGCACACGATGGTGGCGTTGGCGCCCAGGGTCGCCCCCCGCCTCACCAGGGTGCGCCGGAGTTCGTGCATGCGGGGCGTATGGCTGCGCGGGTTGCGCACGTTGGTGAAGACCACCGACGGGCCGCAGAAGACCTCGTCCTCCAGCTCCACGCCCTGGTAGATGGACACGTTGTTCTGCACCTTCACGCGGGCACCCACGCGCACGTTGGGGCCGATCATCACGTTCTGGCCGATGGTACAGCCGGGCCCGATGGTGCAGTTGGCCAGGATGTGGGAGAAGTGCCACACCCGGGTGCCGGGGCCGATGACCACGTTTTCGTCCACGTAGCAGGACTCGTGCACGAACGCACCGGGGAACCGGTCGGAGGCGCCGCCGCCGGGAGAGGCGGCCGGAGTGCCGGCGGCGGCACCCGGTGCAGCGTGTCCGGCGGCGGTAACCCTCCTCTGACACGCCTCCAGCACCGCCAGGACCGCCAGCGCCTCCCGTCCGTCGGTCTCCGGGCTCCGGCGGCTGGCCACGCACTCCAGGAAGTGGCGGCACTCGGCCATCAGCGGTTCCTCGGGAGTGTAGTCCACCGGCACGGGCTCGCCCTGCCGGGGCACCGGCCGCCCGTCCTGCCAGTCGGCGCCCGAGGGGAAGAGCAGAAGCTTGTGGTCCGGATCGGTGTCAGTAAAGACCGCCATCCGCCGGTCACCCACCACCGTGATCCGCTGCTGTTTGAGCGGATGCAGCCACGAGAAGAGCAGGTAGGCCGCCGCCCCGCCCGGGAACGCGAGCGCCGCCGCAAACACGTCCTCCACCCCCGGCTGCAGGAAGGCGCTCCCCTGTCCCCGCACCCGGACCGGGGCCTCCTCCATGAGCCACAGCACCACCGAGACGTCGTGCGGGCCCAGCGACCAGAGCACGCTCTCCTCCCGCCGGAACCGGCCCAGGTTCACCCGCTCGGCGATGATGTACTGGATGCGCCCGAGGTCGCCGTCTGCCACCAGCTGCTTCAGCCGCCGCACGGCCGGGTGGTACCGCAGCAGGTGGCCGACCATGAGGATGCGCCCCTCCGCCTCCGCCAGCCGGACGAGCTGCTCACCCTCGGCATGCGAGAGGCAGAGCGGTTTCTCCACGAACACGTCCTTGCCCGCCTGAAGGGACCGGCGCACCAGGTCGCCATGCGTCGCCGCCGGCGTGGCGATGGCCACCGCGTCCACCGACGGATCGGCCAGCGCCTCCTCCAGCTCATCGGTCACGATGGCCCCCGGGTACCGCAACCCGAGTGACCGCCTGAGACTCTCGTCCACTTCCACGACCCGACGGAGGGCGCCCAGCGCGTGGAACGTCCGCACCAGGTTGGCCCCCCAGTACCCAGCGCCCACACACGCCACCCGGGGCACTCTCACAACTCGTCTCCCCTTCCCTACACCTCAAGAGGCTATGCGGGGACAGGCCGGTACTTGCCGGGAAATGTGAGGTCAACGTGCCGAGCCTCTCCAGCCAGGGAGTCCCGGTCCAGCCACACGCAGGGGTTGCGACCCGGCAGGCAGAAGAAGCATCCATGGCCGCGCTGACGGCCCAACCTGACACGGGGGGATCGCCCATGGGAGCCACAGTCCGGCGACGCTGGTACCGGCGACGTTGGGTCAGGGTGCTTTTCGGCTGTCTCACCACCGTTCTGATCCTGCTGGGCATCGCCGGATTCGCCCTGTACCGGGCGATGACCAGCGTCGCCCGGCCCGGACCCGTCTGGGAAGGCCCGCTCACGCCCGAGCAGCGGGAGGAGATCTTCGATGCGCTCTGGACCACCGTCTACCGCCACTACTCCTACCTCGAACTGAAAGGGATCGACTGGAAGGCCCGCCGGGCGACCTACTGGCCGCAGGCCCAGGCGGCGCCCGACGACGTCGCCTTCTACCGCGTGCTCGAGCGGATGGTGGCCTCGCTAGACGACGGGCACACCCGCCTGATCTTCTACCCGGGCCAGGAGCCGGTCACCACGCCGCCCCTCACTCTCGGCTGGGTGGAGGAACAGTACGTAGTGCTGGAGGTCGACGATGCGCTGACGGACCAGGTGAAACCGGGCGACCGGCCCACCGCCGTCGACGGGCGGCCCGTGGCCGAGGTGGCGGCGGAGCTGCGCCCCTACATCGGCGAGGCGACGGAGGTGCGCCGCCAGCGCCGTATTGCCCGGAGCCTGCTCTCCGGTCCGCCGGCCACGACCGTGGCCGCGACCTTCGTCCGGCCCGACGGCACCCAGTACACGGTGGCACTGGAACGACCGGATCCCGAGCCGGGAAGCCCCGGCGCCGGGCCGCTGCCCTCGCAGGTCTCTTCCCGGGAGATTGACGGGTTCGGGTACATCCGGATCGCCAGCTGGTCGGGCGACGCCGTGTACGGCTTCGACCAGACCCTGGAGCAGTTCCGGGATGCCCCGGGGTTGATCATTGACGTGCGGGGCAACGGCGGCGGAAACGACATGCTCGCCAGCCAGGTCGCCGGCCGCCTGTTCACGGAAAAGCAGTTTTTCGCCCGCTGCCGCTTCCGCGTCTACCCCTTCTGGACCCCTGCGTTCCGTCGCTACGTCGAGCCCCGGGGCCCCTGGACCTACACCGGCCCGGTGGTGCTGCTGATCGACGAGGGCGTGTACAGTTCCAACGACTTCTTCGTGGGCGGACTGGCCCGGAGCGGCCGGGTCACGACCGTGGGCCGGCCTACGGGTGCGGGATCTGCCAACCCGGAAATCTTCACCCTGCCCGGGGGCGCGCAGCTCCGGCTTTCCCGGTGGATCGAGTACTTCGCCGACGGGACCCCGGTCGAAGGGAACGGAACCCGGCCGGACATCGAGGTGATCCTCACCATCGCAGACATCGCCGCCGGTCGTGACCCCGACCTTGAGACCGCCCTCGCGGTCCTGCGGGGTGAGCGCTAGCAATCGAGTCGCGACCGGGCCCGGCCCCTCCTGAGGGGCCGGGCCCTGCGTGATGCGGTGCGGAGCCCCGGCACCGCCCCCGCCCGCAGATGACTGGCACTCGCGGGCGATTGCCGGTCGGAGTATGGCGAATTTCCTGCAGATGCCTTATGATGAACACTACGTACTATTATCAAGCGAAAGAAGGCCGCTCCGTGACCCGTATCCAGCAAGGCTCCCGCGAGTACCGCAGGGTCACGCTCGCCCTCTTCCTCGGTGCCCTGTCGGTCTACGCCAGCCTGTATGTCACCCAGCCCATCCTGCCGCTTCTCTCGGAAGCCTTCGGCATCACGCCGGCGCACGCCAGCCTGTCGGTGTCCGTGGCTACGGTAAGCCTGGCGCTTTCCCAGGTGCTGGTCGGCCCCCTGGCCGACTCCCTGGGCCGCAAGCCCGTGATGACCTTCGCCATGCTCGCTGCGGGCGTGATCGGCGTTGCGGCGGCCCTCGCACCCAGCTTCGGCCCCTTCCTGTTCCTGCGGTTCGTGCATGGCCTGGTGATGGCCGGCCTGCCCGCCACCGCCATGGCCTACCTGGCCGAAGAGATCGACGCCCGCCACCTCGGGGCCGCCATGGGCCTCTACATCGCCGGCAACTCGGTGGGCGGGCTCAGCGGGCGCATCATCGCCGGCATGGCAGCGGATTTCTGGGGCTGGCGGGCAGCCGTGGGCAGCATCGGCGTGATGAGCCTTGCCTGCGCCCTCTGGTTCACCCGCACCCTCCCGCCCTCCCGCCACTTCCGGCCCCAGCCGCTGCAACCGAAGCGCCTCGTGCTGTCGCTGCTGCGGGCCTGGGGCGATCCCTTGCTGCGCACGCTGTACATGGTCGGCTTCCTGGCGATGGGCTCGTTCGTGGCCCTGTACAACTACGTCAGCTACCACCTGATGGCGGCGCCTTACAACCTCAGCCCGGCCCTGGTGGGCTGGATCTTCCTGCTTTACCTCGCCGGAACGTTCAGTTCGGCGTTTCTGGGCCGCCTCTCGGACCGGTACGGACGTGCACCAATGCTCGGCCTCAGCCTGGCCATCCAGCTGACCGGTGCCACCGTCTCCCTGGCCGGCCCGCTGCTGGTGAAGATCCTCGGCATCGCGATCTTCACGTTCGGCTTTTTCGGGGCCCACTCCATCGCCAGCGGCTGGGTGGGGCAGCGGGCCGTCCGCGACAAGGGCGCTGCCTCCGCCCTCTACCTCTTCACCTACTACCTTGGATCCAGCCTCGCCGGCACCACCGCGGGGCTCTTCTGGATGCGCTTTCACTGGCCGGGCGTGGTGGGGTTCATCGCCTGCTTCCTCGTTGCGGCCCTCGGCCTGGCCGCTCTCTCCCGGCGTCTGGAGGCGTCGACCCCGCCGCAGCAGCATGCGGTCTCCCAGACCCAGCGGTAGGGAGTAGTTCTGTTCGTGCCCTCCGTTTGACGGCGGCCGGGGATACGTGCGCCCCGGCCGCGTTGCGTTCTGTTCGTGTTCACTGTTGATGACGGCCGGAGAGGGGGGCGCCCGACCGCGTTGCGTACTGTTCGTGCCGACTGTGGGTGGCAACAGCGGGGTACCACCACCCGGGTAACGGCTGTCGCAATCGCAGTCGCGGGTGCGACCTCCACGGGCAGATGGTGTTGATGGTGCCGGGAAGGTGCCCCAGCGTCTGTGGTGATTACTTTGCCTACTGTCCCGACTCCCCCCTCGCGTCTGCGCCTTCATCACGGCGGCCCCTGCAACCAAGCGCGTTCCCTCTTGGAACACACCGGGGAGTGCCGGTCAGGTCCTTGACTCTGTAACTGAACCACGCTCAAGAACGCATGGATTGTGCTTCCCCCGGCCGGGCGGGTGGTGTACGGCAGACTGAAAATTAGGGGGAAATTTTGACCCATATTTCCGGCGAGATAGTGGGAAAAACTGCCCCATATTACAGTTATGTAAACTTGGCCTCCGCCAACATTCCGTCGAATCCGGTAGTATTCTGTCGAAAGTGCCCTCACAGGACCCACTGGAGCCTCCAAAAACGTCTTTCGGGGTACGGAAATAGGGAAAAACAGCCCCCTATGTCGCTGAAAATATGGGGAAGTTTTGACCGCCATTCTGGCAGCCCTCCCTTTTCCCCCGATGTGCCGGACTTGGCGCTGATACACCCCCGAGGCCCAACCCTGGCGGGACCTGTCAGACTGCCAGGCTGGGTAGAAGCTGGGGCCCGCTCCGCCGGACCCCGCTGGTTCAGCGTGAGGGTCGAGCCGCGTCGAGCTGATCCTTTGGCCCGCTCAAAAGTGTGCCAGTCGTGCTGTTGTTCGGGTGGGCAGGGGTGGCGAATCCGAGGGAACCAAACAAGACCGGAATCGACGGCAGCTGTAAGCCGAGCGTACGCGGTTGAAGAGCACGGTGCACGGGCGTCAGGCGCGCCTGACGCCCGAAGAAGGCGCTACGGGCGAACCTCACGGGACCTCCGGGACCAACTACCACCGCCTGGATCAACAGTGACTGCGAACAGAACGGATGCAGGGGAAGCACAGGGTACTCGGCGGCAGGCAAGCCGGCCCGCCCGCCGGGAAGCCTGAGCGCCAACACGCCGCAGGGGTCGGCCGCGCTCGACATCAACACTCGCTGCAAACAGAACAGATGCGCCGGGGAGCACAGGGTGCACAGCGGCGACAGGCACGCTGGGCCCCGCGTACGCAGCCCAGGTACGCTCCCCCGGGGGAAATCGGTGCGCCGGCTCCCGAAGCGACCCGCAACATCGCCGTGGAGACCGTGGGAGCGCAATGCTACCGCTCGGGCCTCCCCGGCTGTCCGCAACGGCTCGCCGCCGCTCAATGCCGGTTGGTCCGGGTACGGCGCGCCAGGCACCCGAGGGAAAAGCGTCCGGGGTCCCGCAAGGGCGGGACCCCGGACCGTCGTGTATGTGAACTCTCCACGCAGCAGCGATCACGCACGGATCTCCTGCCGCATGAAGAGAATGTAAGAGACGGCAAAGCAGACGGCCGTGAGCGCCACCAGCCCCACCGCCTGCGGCCAGCAGAGCAGGATGGACTGGCCCACCGGCAGCACGCCCTCCAGGGCGCCAAGCACCTGCTCCAGCGTGACCGGGCCCAGCGTCCGGACCAACGGGTTGAGCAGCGTCACCATCGCCTCGCTGTAAAGATACCCGGGGGACAGCCGGCTTAACCACAGGTAGAGGCCCGTCGGATCCTCGCCCGCCACAAGGCCCACCAGCATATCCCAGAACACGCTGAAGAAGAGCCACACGGCAATCGAGGCCAGCGCCGACGTCGCCGACTGCCGGAACATCACCGAGAACATCACGGCCAGCGCCATCCAGAAGGCGACGTAGATGGTGGTGAGCACACCGTAGGCCACCAGCCGCAGCAGCTCGTCGCCCGTAGGGGGCACGCCGATCATCAGGAGCCCGAGGGCGCCCACGGAGAGCAACAGCGCCGCCAGCGTCACCACGATGGTCAGCACGCCGGCCAGGAACTTGCCGTTAATCACGGCGTCGCGGTGGATCGGCTGCGCCAGCAGGCGGCTCAGGGTGCGCCGGTTCTGTTCGCCGCAGATGGCGTCGAAGCCCAGGGCAATACCCAGGAGCGGCGCCAGGAACGAGACGAAGGCGGTCAGCGAAGGCAGCCGTTCGCTGCCGCCGCTGAACAGCCGGAGGAAGACGAAGTCGGGCGTGGCCGACGTGGTCTCTACCACGGACCGGATCGTCTGGGCGGCGGTATAGAGCGAGGCAACGCCCGTGACGACCAGGATCGCCATCAGGATGATCATGCGCCAGCTGTTCACGTTGTCGGCGAACTCCTTGCGCACCACCGCGGCCAGCCCGGTCGAGGCCGGCGCCGGGGCCCGCTCGTCCTGGGGCTGGGCCTTCAACCGCTCCAACCACGCCTTAGGCTGCACCTTTGGAAGGACGGCCATCCCCGTCACCTCCCTCGGCGAAGTACCGCCGATAGATGTCGTCCAGGCTGCGGCCCACCTGGGTGAGGTGCATCACCGCCGCCCCGTGGGCGGCGACCAGCCGGCTCACCTCGGGCCGCAGCTCCCGCCGGCAGACGAGTTCGACCCGCACGCTGCTCTCGCCCGCCCCCTGCGGGGTGGCGACGGGCCGCCGCAGCTCGTCGTCCGCCGCGTGCTCCGTGGCGTCGAGGCGGCGCAGCGACTCGACCCCGTCCAGCCGCTCCAGTTCGGCCAGCAAGGCGGGCGGACAGGGCGAGAGTTCCACCTCCAGCCGGAGCGGCTCGCCGGCCAGCGCCTGGTCGGCCAGCTCCTCCACCCGGCCGCAGGCGATCATCTGGCCCTTCACGAAGATCGCCACCCGGTCGCAGACGGCCTGCACCTGGTGCAGCAGGTGCGAGGAGAGCAGCACCGTCATCCCCTCGTCGGCCAGCTCGCGAATCAGACGGAGGAAGGCCCGGGCGCCCTCGGGGTCGAGACCCAGCGTCGGCTCGTCCATGATGACCAGCCGGGGCCGCTTGAGCAGGACATCGGCCACCCCGAGCCGCTGCCGCATGCCACGGGAGTAGGCGCCCACCTTGGTGTCGGCCGCGTGGGTCAGGCCGACGCGCTCGAGCAGCCGGTCGATCTGAGCCGCCGCCTCCTTCCGGGAGAGCCCGTTCAGGTCGGCCGTGTAGAAGAGGTTCTGCCGTCCCGTCAACTCGTCGTAGAAGCCCACGTTATCGGGCAGGTAGCCGGTGAGCCGCTTGACAGCCAGCGGCTCCCGCACCGGGTCGTGGCCCAGTACCCGGATCGAACCCTCGGTGGGCTCGGTGAGGCCCAGCAGCATCAGGATGGTGGTCGTCTTGCCCGCCCCGTTGGGTCCCAGCAGGCCGAAGACCTCCCCAGACTGGACCTCCAGGTCCAGCCCGTCCACGGCGGTGAAGTCGCCGTAACGCTTCACCAGTCCGTGGGTCTCGATGACGGTCTCAGCCACCGGACTCACCTCCGGCCGAAGGTGCGGAAGACCCAGTAGAGCCCGCCGCCCACCGCGGCCAGCACCGCCACGCCCACCAGGCCCCAGAGGGTCGGCGTCTGCACCGCCACCCGGAAGTCCGCGCTGCTGGTAGCCCGGTTGTCGCCGCTGCGGGCGCGCAGGGTCAGCAGGTAGTCGCCGGCCAGCGCCTTGCTGTTGGGCATGACCTCCATCGTCACCTGGCGGCTCTCGCCGGGCGCCAAGCTGTCGATCTTCTCAGGCGAGAAGGTGGCCGACCAGTTGGGCGGCAGCGTGGTGGAGAAGCTCACATCGGTCACGGGGTTGGTGCCGGTGTTCTTCACTTCGAGCGTGACGCCGTTCTTCCGCCCCGCCACGGCATCGAAGGAAAGCCGGCCGTCGGGGGTAGTGACCTGCAGGCCGTACTTGCCCAGCACTTCCAGCTCCAGGTCGAGCCGGGCCTCGGAGGAGCCCGAACGGGCGAAGATCGGCACCGTGTAGGTACCCGCTTCCACCTCCTCCGGAACGGTGACGGAGACGCTCAACGACTGGCTGCTGTTGGCATCGACCGGGATGCTGCCCACCTGCTTGCCCGAGACGGTGAACGTCACCTGCCAGCCCTCGGGTGCGTTGGCGCCCAGGGCGAAGGTCTCGTTGAGGTCACCCTCGTTGCGCAGGTTAACCGTGAAGGTGTAGCTCGTGCCGGCCTGGGCCTGGATGGACGGGAAGTCCGTGTCCAGGGTGGCCCGGCCCGTGGCCGTGGCCGCCACCGTGATCGCCAGGGGCAACTCGGCTACCTCGCCGCCGCTGGACGCAGACAGAACCACCCGGTAGGTCCCCTCGGGGGTCGCGTCGGGCACCTGCAGGTTCAGCGTGACGCTCTCACTGCCGTCAGGAGCGATGTAGACCTGATTCACCGGGTAACCGGAACCCCGGAAGGACGGCTGCTCCCAGCCGTCGGGCAGCTCGACCACCGAGAGGTCGGCCACGCCCGATCCGCCGGACAGGTTGAGGGTCAGGCTCAGCATCTCGCCGGGCTTGACGACGATGCCGGGGTAGCGGGTAGTGAACGAGAGCCCTGCCGCCGCCGCCGGGGGAGCCGCCGCGAAGAGAACCAGGGCGGCCGCCGCCAGAATCATCCCCCAGCGTGGTAAACGGAGCGACATCGATTCCTCACCTCACAACCATGATCAGGCACCGCTGCCGAACGCACCGGGCGGGCGATCGGACCATCCGGCAGGGCGATGCCTTTGCACTGGATACTAGCCCGTGAGAAATGGTGGCAGAGGAAGATGAAATAATGCTTACAAGAAGCTGAGAGGAGGTTAAGAATCCGCTGAGAAGGCGATCTGCCACGCTGTTGCGGCGGGATCGAGTCCTGGCCCTGTGCGGCAACGACCGGCACTGACCAGCGTGACACCCCCGCCAGGCGGGCTGACCCCTGACGCCCCGCTGTTCGATTCGCACATTGTGCGTCAAATCGGCCCCCACTCCGCCCATGGAACCACACAGGCAAAAATCCAGCAGAAATCCGCATTCGACAGAAGGATTCCGCTTGTTACTGCTCGAACATTCTGTGTTAGGATCGAACAATTCCACGCCCAATAGGGCTGAAAGGTGATCGATCTGAACATCCAGGAGCGGCGCCGCCGCATCATCGAGTTACTTCACCAGGCCGGGTCTGTTCAGGTGCGGGACCTGGCGCAGAAGCTGGGGGTCTCGGAGATGACGATTCGCCGGGACCTGGAGTGGCTGTCCCGGAAAGGCCAGGTCGTGCGCACGTACGGGGGCGCTGCCCCCGCGGCCGGGCTGATCGGCGAGCTCCCGTACGCCGCCAAAGCGGTGGAACACACCGAGGAGAAGGCGCGCATCGCCCGGGCAGCAGCTGCGCTGGTGCAGGAAGGGGACGTGGTCCTGCTGGACGCCGGCTCCACCACCGCGGCCGTGGCCAGGCAGCTCAAGGGGCGCAGAGGCCTCACCGTCATCACGCCCGACCTGAAGATCGCCCTGGAGCTCTGCGATGAGCCGGGCATCCGGGTAATCGTCACCGGCGGGACGGCGATGCCGGAGCTCTACCACCTCATGGGGCCGCTCACCGAGCAGTTCCTGCGCAGCGTCACCGCGAACATCGCCTTCGTCGGCACCCCGGCGGCCGACGTGAGCTACGGTCTCTCCACCCCCACCCTCGAGAAGGTGCCACTGAAGCAGGGCATCATCCGGGCCGCGCAGCGCGCGGTGCTGGTAGCCGACGCCTCCAAGTTCAACCGTCGGGCTACCTATCAGATATGCCCGCTTACGGATCTCTCCCTGATCATCTCAGACCGCTCACTCCCCGCAGAGGTAGCAGAGGCGATTCGCAGAGGAGGGGTGCCCCTTGACCTGGTCTGAGCAGCGACCCGCGCTGGGCGTCATCGCCGACGACCTCACCGGCGCCAACGCCACCGGCGTCCTTCTCACCCGCACCACCGGCTTCCCGACGGCATCGCTCACCGACCTCCGCTGGCCCGAAGGCGGCCTGGACGACTACCCCTGCGTCGTGATCGCCACCGAGTCCCGTGCGATTCCGGCGGACGAGGCGCGCCGGCGCGTGACCCGTGCGGCCCGGCTGCTCCTGGACCACGGCTACCGCCCCGTCGCCAAGCGCGTCGACTCGACTCTCCGGGGCAACGTCGGCCCTGAGGTGGAGGCGGTGCTGGAGACCCTGGGACCGGGGTCCGTGGCGCTGGTCACCGGCGCCTTCCCCGCCAGCGGGCGGACGACCAGCGGCGGCATCCACTACGTCCACGGCGTCCCCCTGGCGGAGACGGCCGTGCGGAACGACCCGCTCTGCCCCGTCACCGAGTCGCACGTGCCCACGCTCCTGCGCCGACAGACCCGTCTGCCCGTGGGTCAGATCACGCTGGACACCGTCCGCGCGGGGGCCGGGGCGGTGGCCGAGGCCATCGGCGAACAGGCCCGGCGGGGCGTGCGGGTGCTGTGCCCGGACGCCGAGACCGACGATGACATCCGCAGCCTGGGTGAGGGGATGGCCCGGAGCGGCATTCCCTGCGTGGCGGCGGACCCCGGCCCTCTGACGGCGGCGTTTGCCGCTGCGACCCTCGCCGGCGGTGCGGCAGGATCCACCGGCACGGCAGCCGCCACAGGAACACCTGCCCCCGCAGGGCCGAAGCGCGTCCTGGTGGTGGCCGGCAGCGTCACCCCCCTCACCCGGGAGCAGCTGGACCACCTCGAGCGTGAGACCGACGCCCGGCTGATCACCGTGGACGCCGGGGCCCTGGGCCGGGATAGCGACACCGCGGAGAACGAGATCAGCCGCGTGGTGGCAGCGCTGGCCGCCATCGACCTCGGGCGCCCGGTGATCGGCGTGCGCACGTCAGAGGTGCTGAGCAGCACGGACGCCGCCATGGCCGGTCGCATCGCCGCCGGGTTTGCCGAGATCGCCGCGCGGGCGCTGGAGCGCGTGCACGGCCTCACCGGCCTCTACACCAGCGGCGGCGACATCACGCTCGCCGTCTGCCGCCGCCTGCAGGCCGGTGCCATCCACCTGAAGGCAGAGGTCCTGCCGCTGGCCGTGCGGGGCTACCTCATCGGCGGCCTCCGCCCCGGCCTCTCCATTGTCACCAAGGGCGGGCTGGTGGGCGACGCGACCGCAGCGGTGGCCTGCGTCCGCCACCTGCTCGACCAGTGAGCCACGCATTCCCCCCAAGGAGGACAAACCCCATGACCACACGCCCGCTGATCGGCATTACCATGGGTGACCCGGCTTCCATCGGGCCGGAGATTGTCGCCAAGGCCCTGAGCAACCCCGAGATCTACGCCCTGTGCCGCCCCCTGCTCATCGGCGACGGCCAGGTGATGGTGCGCGCCTTCGCCTCCACCGGAGTCCGCCTCGCCCTGAACCCGGTGGCCCGCCCCGCGGAGGGGCAGTACGTCCATGGCACCATCGACCTGGTCGACCTGCGGAACGTGGATGTCGCCACCCTGGAGTGGGGCAAGGTGCAGGCGCAGGCGGGGAGGGCCTCGTTTGAGTACATCCAGCGGTCCATCGACCTGGCCATGGCCGGGGAAATCGACGCGGTGGCCACCTCCCCGATCAACAAGGAGGCCCTGAAGGCCGCGCAGATCGACTTCATCGGCCACACCGAGATCTTCGGCGCACTCACCGGCAGTCCGGACCCCCTTACCATGTTCGAGACCAGGGGGCTGCGGATCTTCTTCCTGACGCGCCACGTCTCGCTGGCCCAGGCCTGCCGCATGGTCACCCGGGAGCGGGTGCTGGACTACATCCGCCGCTGCACGGAGGCCCTGCAGCAGTTGGGGGTTGAGCGGCCTCGCCTCGCCGTGGCCGGGCTGAACCCGCACGGCGGCGAGCACGGCCTCTTCGGCGACGAGGAGGTGCGGGAGATCGAACCCGCCATCGCCCAGGCCCGGGCCGAGGGGTACGACGCCAGCGGCCCTCACCCGGCGGACTCCGTCTTCTGGCACGCCAGCCGGGGCCGCTTCGACGCGGTGCTCAGCCTCTACCACGACCAGGGCCACATTGCGGCCAAGATGTACGACTTCGAGCGGACGATCTCCATCACCGCCGGCCTCCCCTTCCTCCGCGCCTCGGTGGACCACGGCACGGCCTTCGACATCGCCGGGACCGGGCAGGCGAGCGCGGTGAGCATGGAGGAGGCCATCCGGGTGGCCGCCAAGTACGCGGCGGCCTTCCGCCGCCGGCGCTGACCCCATCAGACCGGGCGACACGCGGGGCTGCGGAGTGCCGGAGCCGCATCCCCGCTCGCATACAGCTCACATGCCGTTTGGAGGAGGTTTGGAGATGGGAACGGCAGTATCAGGTTCGCAGATGCTCATCGCCCTGGTCATCGGTATCATCGTGCTGGTGTTGCTGATTCTGAAGACCAGAATCCACGCTTTCCCGGCCATGATCATCGCGGCGGCCCTGATCGGCCTGATCGGCGGCATGGACCCGGTGGACGTGAGCTCTGCCATCACCGGCGGTTTCGGCAGCACGCTCGGCTCCATCGGCATCGTCATCGGCTTCGGCGTGATGATGGGCCGCATCCTTGAAATCTCCGGCGCGGCTGAACGAATGGCGACCTTCTTCCTGAAACACCTGAGTCGCAAACACCCCGAGTGGGCGCTGGCCGCCACCGGCTACGTCGTCTCCATCCCCATCTTCTGTGACTCCGGCTACGTCATCCTGAGCCCGCTCGCCAAGGCCATGTCGAGGCAGAGCGGCAAGTCCGTGGTCACCCTGGGCGCCTCCCTGGCCGTCGGCCTCGTGGCCACCCACCACCTGGTGCCGCCGACCCCGGGCCCGCTGGGCACCGCCGGCATCTTCGGGGCTGACATCGGCAAGATGATCCTCTGGGGTATCGTGTTCGCCATTCCCGTGGTGGTGGTCGGCGTCACTTACGCCACCTGGCTGGGCAAGAAGATCTACCAGGTGCCCGCCGCCGAGGGCGAGGGCTGGGAGCACAAGGAGTGGAAACCTGAGTACGAGCAGGCGGTGGAGGTCGCCGAGCGGCCTGACCTGCCCGGCACCGCCCTCTCCTTCGCGCCGATCGTGGTGCCCATCCTGCTGATCCTTTGCAACACCGTCCTCTCCGCCGTAGGTGCCTCCGGCTTCCTGGCCCGCTTCGTGATCTTCCTCGGCCAGCCGATCATCGCCGTGCTGATCGGCCTGCTGATCGCCCTCTACGGCCTGGGCGCGAAGATCACTCGCCCTGACATCCTGAAGGAGTTGGAGAAGGGCGTGCAGGCAGCCGGCATCATCATGCTGGTCACCGGTGCGGGCGGCGCACTGGGCCAGGTTATCCGCGCCAGCGGTGCAGGCGACTACCTGGCACAGGCGCTGGCGGGCAGCGCCATGCCGGCCATCCTGCTGCCCTTCGTCATCGCCACGGCTCTCCGGCTGATCCAGGGCTCCGGCACCGTCGCCATGCTGACGGCGGCCTCCATCACCGCGCCGATCCTCGGCCCGCTGGGGGTCGACCCGGTCTTCGCGGCGATGTCGGCTTCAATGGGCGCCTTTGTCTTCAGCTACTTCAACGACTCCTTCTTCTGGGTGGTCAACCGCCTGATCGGCATCGAAGACGTGAAGGACCAGATCCGGGTCTGGTCGGTGCCCACCACCCTGGCCTGGGTCACGTCGGGCATCTGCCTCATCATCGTCAACGCGATCTTCGGCTAGTTCCGATGCCAGATCGAGTAGGAGGGGGCGGTTAGCCCCCGACCTCTCACACCACCGGACATGCGG